>JBDNIP010000307.1:0-2077 GCA_041688245.1 Algoriphagus sp. | reverse complement strand
TTATCAAGATTTTACCGGTGAGAATCACCTCTACCGTTCCTGAATCCCGGCCCTTTGCGTAATCTCCTACGATATGTGCGCGCTCCACCACTCTCATTTGTTTGACAATTTTCTCAATAAGCTCATCCAGAACTAGAAAATCTGAAATCATGCCTTGGATCTCGGTAAAAAATGGATGGTGCTTATTTGCTCGGTATACTTTGGTCTTACATTCATCTGATGATACGAGTAGCCCTGCTTCAGTGAGCCGACTAAGTTACACCCTAACCGAACTAGCGGATTCATCAAAGTCCTTAGCCAAAGAACGTAGGTAACCTGAATTACCATGCGAAAAGAACTTCAACAGTAATTTGATTCGGGTTTTGGAAGTGACTAGGGAATCGAGCACAAATAATTTAAAACTAGAAAAAATTATAAACGAAGCTGACTAACTAAGCTACGCTAGATTTTCTTGTGATTTTTTGATAATGGAATTGAGGGGTAAAATAATCTCTTCGATCTCTGACTTTAAAAAGCTCATGAAATTATGTTCTGACAGTAATTCCTCTTTATCTAAGAGATTCAACCAATAATTGGTTTCTCTTGGTTCCTTATTTGAAGTAGTACGTTTGGTAACAAAATCACCCACTTAATGAGCTTCCTGTTCTTCTTATGTATTGGCTCCAATTGATGTTCCTGATTTCATCAACTGGCCAGCCAGTTTAAAACATCCTTCTTCGCTTAACGCTAGCTATGCAGTTCTGATCTTCTGTGCAAGTCGGGAAGTCGTATCAAAAATGACATTTACAATGGTTTAAAAATTTAAGCTAAAAAATTATAGTTGCAGTTATACAATTTTAAATTCTTAAAACTTCGCCCGGTCGGTCCCGGACTGGAAATTAGCGATTGGGTTAAAAAAATACCCAGTGGTAAACAAGATTACTCGGGTTGATAAAATTTACGAATATTATTGTGAAAACCTTTTTAAGGTATAGACTTTTCAAAATGAAATCGAAACCAATTATTACTCTTAATCTCTTCCTTAAGAATATATTTTTCAGCTGACTTGGAATTCATGTAGCCTTCAAAAAAAAATTCCTCATTTACATCAACACCAAAGAGGTAAAAATCTTGTGCGCCTAAAATGTAGCTTAAACCTAACCGAGCTAATGCTTTCTTTTGAAATGGGCTTTTCGAAATCCACCCAAAACTTATAAATGAAACTGGATTTTTTTGAGAGTAATGGATACCCAAGTAATTCTCTTTGTATCCTTCCAAAATGACCAATGAATTTATCGGTATGTCACTTTGAAGACTTAGAAACTCATCCCGCATGGCTTCTCTGCCCCTAGCCTCTTTCATAAAATTCCATAAATGAATACCTGTTAATCCAAACAAGAAGATGATAACCGGAATATCAAATTTTGATCGGAGGTTATAGCGGGAAGCTATTGAAGCCATTAAAAATGGAAAAATAAAAAGAATAATCACGCGACCATTCAAAACAAAAAAGTGGTTGAATATGAGGAAAAAAGATGTCCAACAGCTAAAGAAAAATAGCTTTTTCTTTACATCATACCCTGACAAGAAGAAACAAATTATAATAATAATTGAAAAAATAGACTTAAAAGCCTCTGTTATTGCTACTTGATACAACCTCAAAAAAGAACTTTTTACTTGAGGTGCGGTAAGCAATACAGCATTAAGTTCTTTTCGTCTTTCTTCAAGTTCGGCAATGGAGATTTGATCATCATCCATCATCCAATGGGAAAAGTAGAACCATTTAGAATTACTATTCATCTTCCCCTCAGAGGCGTATTTAACTGTGACAGGATGGTCGGATACTGCTGCTCTAGCTTGATTATAACTAACGAAAGATGAGTAAGCGGATGAATTTTCCCAGATAGTTTTTGAAAAAAATCCAGTTAGGAATAGGAGTAAAATCGAAAATAAGAAAAAGATGCTAGTTCTTAGAAGTCGGCTATTGAGAAAAATTAAATATCCCAAAAAGCCTAAGCCAACTAAAACAAATGATTCCCAACGGATCAAAGTAGAAATAGAAAGTAATGTAAATATCAAAAGAAGTCTACTAAAGTTC
>JBDNIP010000306.1:0-1862 GCA_041688245.1 Algoriphagus sp. | reverse complement strand
GGGAAAATCATTCTTAAACTCTTTTTTACAGCTCATTTTTTTATCTTAAATTCCTGATGAACAAATTTATTATGAAATTACTGGCCATTTTCCCCTTATTTTTTCTCTTAGCTGAATTAAATACTCCTGATTTTGAAGAGCAGCTCATAGACTCTAATGTGGGTATTGGCTATGGCATAGTCACAGGAGATGTGGACGGAGATGGAAAACTCGATCTGATCCTTGCTGATAAGAAACAATTCGTCTGGTACCGAAATGGAGATTGGAAGCGGTTTGTATTGGCCGAGAATCTCACCGAGCGGGACAATGTCTGCATTGCTGCTCGGGATATTGATGAAGATGGCAAAGTAGAAATTGCTGTTGGAGGGCAGTGGAATCCCGGAGAAACCAGCGATGAATCTCAATCAGGTTCGGTGCATTATTTAATTCGACCAACCAATCCCACTCAACTTTGGACTCCGGTCCAGCTGCCCCACGAACCTACTGTTCATCGCATGTACTGGGTGAAAACAGGAAAATCCAATTTTCAACTGGTCGTACTTCCACTTCATGGTCGGGGAAATAAAGGTGGCGAAGGCGATGGGGTCAAGGTGATTTCTTACGAAATGCCAAAGAATCCGAAAACTACTTGGAAAACCTACCTCATCGATGAATCCATGCATTTAACGCATAATATGACCGCAAAAGACTTGGGGGTTGATGATACTGAGACCATTTTCATAGGAGGAAAAGAAGGCGTAAAAACCTTTTCTTTTAAAGACGGAGCTTGGGATGCTACAATGAATCAGGAATCAAGCTTTGAGAACCGTTCATTTGGTGAATTGAGTTTGGCGGAAATCTCCAAATACGGATCGTTGATGGCTGCAATAGAACCCATGCACGGCAATCAAGTCACAGCATACTTGGGTCCCAAGGGAAAAATGGAATCGAGCCACCTAACAAGAATCACCTTGGATGAAAGTCTAAATGAAGGGCATGGAATCGTGACGGGAGATTTTTTGGGAAATGGAACTACGCAGATCGTGGCTGGGTGGCGAGTCCCCAATGAAGCCGGTGAGGTTGGAATCAAGCTCTATGAGCCTCTGGATGATTCTTATAGCGAATTCAAAACCCATTGGATAGATCAAGGCGGAATGGCCTGTGAAAGCTTGACTGCGGCTGATCTCAATAATGATGGAAAACTGGATATCATTGCCGCCGGTCGAGCGACAAACAATTTGAAGATTTATTGGAATCGGAGGTAGGGAGGTTTGGGGGGTTGGAAGTTGGAAGTGGGAAGCGGGAGGTTTGGAAGTTGGAAGCGGGAGGTTTGTTTTACACGTCATTACGAGGACTTAGTCTTTTTCGTAATTCTAGTAGGATGTTTCAAGTCCGAAGTAATCTGTTTGTTTGATGAAGATTTCTTCGATTTTAAAAGACTTCAATAAAACTTATTTCTGTTTTAAAGTCTCGAAATGACCATACCTACTGTCATTACGAGGACTTATTTCTCCTTCTAATTGAACTAGGAATCTATAAGTCCGAAGCAATCTGTTTTATTGATGAAGATTTCTTCGATTTTAAAAGACTTCAATAAAACTTATTTCTGTTTTAAAGTCTCGAAATGACGGAAACTCCTGCTCATCTTTTTGATGCCAGTTCCAGATCATAGATTTTGATCCCAACACGTTCGATATGTTTTTTGAGCTCTGCTTCCTTGATTTTTTCAAAATGAACCAGATCGATTGTTTGCAATAAATCAATCTTATCTAAATCAATTGAAATAGCTAGCAACTTCTCAAAATTCAGCTTTTCTCCAAATAAGGCAATATCAATATCAGAAACCAGAAGTAATTAGTGCCAGAACGGAAACTCCTGATTTT
>JBDNIP010000305.1:0-5718 GCA_041688245.1 Algoriphagus sp. | reverse complement strand
GATGTGTCCATCACCATCCAAATCGTCCAGCCCATCTTCTCCTGCCAAACCATCACCATCATTATCCAATATCATCATTCCTGATCGAGGTGAATTGGCAGTATTTGGTTCTAGGAAAAAGTTGTTTCGAGCATCTGGATTGATCGTTGGGGTGATGTAGAAGGTCTTATCCCGAAGCAATTCTTGGATAAATTCCGTATCCACATGCATCTCGGTGAGGTACCAAGCGGCATAAAGTGAAAATTCGCCACCTTGAATCTCATTGGAATGAATATTTCCATCGATCCACATTCCTGGCTTTTCTTCAGCTTTTCCCATTGAATAATCAGTAATGGTTAGCGTCATGATATCCCGACCTTCAAAAGATTTGCCGATCGATTCGATCTTTGCCAATCCCGGATGAGCGGTTGCGATTTTCTTCATGGCATCCACCAGCCCTTCGTAAGTGTAATATTTATTGAAGGTCAATTCCACTTTAGGTTTATATGGACTGCCTACTGCTTTGAAAAATTTCTCCTGTGCGTTGGCTATACCGAATGTCATCCACCCAGTCATCAAAGCCAGCATTACTATCTTTTGTACTTTTTGTATCTTTTTCATGAGGACTTAGAGTTTGAAATTTGCAGTGACAAATCCTACGTGAGCGGCACCAGCTTTTATGGGTACAGCTCCGGATCCTTTGACGATCCAGCTAAGGCTTACTTTTTCGAAAGCTCCAATAGATTCGATCAGCATAATTTTATCACCTGAGATGATTCTGTCTTTTGAGACATTCAAGTCTACCCGGACTTTGCGAAGCCATCTGGATCGTTCCCCAAGTTCGGAATGTGTTGGGATTGGCGAATTATTGAATAGGTCAGCCGATATACGATTCAGTCCATTTCCAAGTGATTCAGTTTTGATATTTAACATTTCCAGCTTGGGTTGCATGGTAGCTAGTTTTAGGATAAAATCAGTATGCTCTTCTGCGATTTTTGCCACCTGATCATAAGGTGGATTGACCATTACGAAAGGTTTGATTCCTCCGACTTCAACTTTCTTCCCTGGAAAATCCGGATGCTGGATCTCAGCCCAGGGCACATATACATCATTCTGTCCCAATGAATCTGCCCATGCCAGGTAATTCGCTTCAGGATTGGATTTTCCTTTGCCATCCGCTCCTTTATATTCTGGAGTCCAATAGCCAGGAGTAGAGAAACTCAGTCTTCCAAAATGGAAATAAGCCCACTGGAAGAAATCTCCGGGAGTTCCCTGATTTGTCTGTTGAAATGCTTTTTGGGAAACTAGCTCATTATAAACTCCCGAAACCATGGCATTGATGGCCTGATCTTTTTCTAAAATTGAAGCTACCACACGCTTCTTGGCATCTCCAGCATTGTATTTCAGCGGAGCGCTCAGATTATTTGCAGGGGAAAAAGTCACGAAAGCGAAAATATTCCACTGCTCAAATAGGAAATCCAATACCGCTCGAGATTCGAGCTGTGAAACTGGAATATCACCTGCCAAAGGCTCGAAAACAGGAAATTTGTAAGTCATTGACTTGTTGAAAGCAATCCCTTCAGTCAGATCTTCAGCAAAATTTCCATCCTTATCGTCGTCCTTACTTTCTTTGAAAACCAAATATTTGCCAGCCTCACCTTTGGAGCGATCTGCTTTGTCGAGCACACGCTCATCTTCGGTGGAGATGACATATTCTCCGGTAGGATCTTCCACACGCATCAAAGTAATGATGCCATCACCATTCAAATCGGTATAGCCGTTGTCTCCAGCTTTGCCGTCTCGATCATGATCTACTGCGGTTGCATTACCCCTTCGCTCGTATTTCAGTGCGGCGTGGTATTGCTCGTAAGCGTCTGGCGACATATTTGGGAAAATGTAGAAAGTGGTAGCAGCCAAAGCATCTGCATGCTCAGTGACCAATTTTTCTGCAAATTGAATGGCAAGTTCTGTACTGAGGACATGGAATCCTTCCACTCCTCCGACTACAGCGATTGCTGGTTTTTCGTCCAATGCGCCTGTGCCAACTTTGAGCACCCAAATATCTTTGCCTCCTGCGGTCTTGACCAGGGAAGTAAGCGTGGCGTCGCTGTTTTTGGCCACTTGCTGTATGCGCTGATTGACTTGAGTCAGTGTGGGATAATCAGCCGATTGCGCTATTGCGGAGGCTGAAAATCCCATACTAGCCATCATAAAACAGCTCAATATAAATTTTTTCATAAATGGAATGGGGTTATATTTTTATCAAATTCTGGATTTGATTTCTAAGTAAACTTTAAGAAAATTTACTGAAAATCAGTTCTTCCTTTTTCTGAGCGTCAATTTACTGCTTAAATGGACATTGCTCGGGATGAATGGATTGAAGATTGAATCTTGGAATGAAATAGAAAATTCGCTTCTTTGAAAAATCTAGTCGAGACTCTATGTTTTCCAAAATTGCCCTTGCAGTAGCTTTCTCTCCTCGTTTGGAGGCCTTAATTTCCGAGACCAAAAGGCTTGTTGAGCTATTTAACTCAGAATTGATTTTAATTCGTATTGGGGAGAAAACTGATGAATTGGAGAGGGGATTTCAGGAAGTGCTGCATCGGCATGGCTTGAATGAAATGCGAACTACGATCATCTGGAAGCAGGGAAAACCTGTGAAAATGATCTTGGAGGCTTGTAAAGAATCTAAAGTTGATCTTTTGGTAGCGGGAGCTATAAAAAAGGAAGGGTTTATAAAATATTATATGGGATCTGTCGGAAGAAAAATCATCCGAAAATCACCCTGTTCTGTGTTGACCCTGATCGATCCAAAGCCTGAAACGACTGGCTTTTCAAAAGTGGTTTTAAATGGGACTCAATTGGATATCACTCCATTCGTCATTGCAAAAGGTATTATTTTTTCTAGAGAGGTAAAGGCAGAGCAAGTACATATTCTGAATGAAATTAAAATGTACGGTCTCCAAATGGGAACTGCAAGCGAGGACTCTGAGGACGAGATCGCACAAATCCGACGACAATTGGTACAGGATGAAATGAACTATGTACAAGAGATTTTAAATGAGATTGAAACCAATGATTTGAAAGTAAATATCAAGGTGACAGGAGGGAAGTGGGCAGTGGAGTTGGGTCGATTCTGTGAAAAAATTGAAGCGGATCTGCTTGTTGTTGGTGATGACCAACGACTCACTTTTTTTGATCGGCTATTTCCACATGATTTGGAAGATCTGCTGAGCACCTTGCCTTGTAATCTTCTAATCCTTAAAAATTAACCTCTATGGAAACGCTCAACCATAAGGAGGTTATTAATCTCCTCCTCCAGCTTGCGACTTTGCTTATTGTTGCGCGGGTTTTTGCCGAATTAGCACGAAAATTTAAGCAGCCTGCTGTAGTTGGAGAAATACTGGCAGGAATTATTATCGGTCCGACTGTTTTTGGATCTCTTTTTCCGGTAGCTCAAGAATACCTTTTCAGCTCACATCCGATGAGTAATATTGCATTGGACGGCTTTGTTCAGATTTCGGTGGTGCTGCTATTATTCATCGCCGGCTTGGAAGTTGAATTGCAAGTGGTTTGGAATCAAGGGAAAAATGCCCTGAAAATTGCCATTGCGTCAATGGTCTTGCCGATTATCGCGGGCTTTATTGTAGCCTATGCTTTTCCCGAGTTTCTTGGCGTGAACATCAACGACCGAGTTGTGGCTTCCACTTTCTTTGGATTGGCGATTTCTATCACAGCATTGGCCGTTGTTGCTCGAATTTTAATGGATTTGAATCTATTCAAAACACCAACAGGATTGTTGATAATTGCCGCAGCGATGATTGTCGATGTTTTGGGTTGGATTGTTTTTTCAGTTATTCTCTCCCTTTCAGATTCTGGAAGTGGAGGACTAGGCGTTTGGCCCACGATAGGTTTGACACTTTTCTTTACCTTTTTCATGCTGACCTTGGGCAAAGGACTAATCAACAAAACCCTGCCTTGGATCAATAAGAAGTTGGCTTGGCCGGGAGGCTTACTTTCCCTTTCATTGGCGACTTGCTTTTTAGCAGCATCTTTCACTGAGTTTATTGGGATTCATGCCATCTTTGGAGCTTTTATCATTGGGGTTGCCTTAGGAGATTCGGAGCATTTGACTGAGAAAGCAAAGGAAATTCTCCATCAGTTTATTAATAATATTTTTGCACCTATTTTTTTCTTATCAATAGGACTGAAGGTGAACTTCATTGAGGCCTTTGATCCTGGAATAGTGGGTGTAGTGGTGATTGTAGGTCTGCTGACTAAGTATTGGGGAGCTTACATCGGAGGCCGTGTTGCCAGTTTGCCTCGCAAGACAGCGATGGTTGTGGGCTTTGGGCTGAGTACGCGTGGCAGTATGGATATTATCCTAGGACTGATCGCATTGGAAAATGGATTGATTACCGAGGCGCTATTCATTGGATTAGTCATCCTTGCTTTAATTTCCAGCATCAGCAGTGGTCCATTAATGGGTTGGGCTGAAAAGTTGCGAATCTGACTAAAAGTCGGAAACGAAAAATGAGAAGTCTGAAAACCCGAAATGCGATATCATACATTTGATATCCTTCACTCAAATCAGTATGCAATCCAACTTTCTACCTTAATTTTGGGTTCTAGAGATCAAATCGATTTTTAAAATACTTAATTATGTCAAAACCCGGAAAAACAGGAGTCCTGATGGTCAACTTGGGCACCCCAGATAGTACTGCCACTGGTGATGTACGAAAGTACCTTCGCGAATTTCTAATGGATGGTCGTGTCATCGACTTCCCTTTTATCCCAAGGTGGATGCTGGTCAATTTGATCATAGCTCCATTCCGTGCTCCAAAATCAGCTGGGGAATACCGCAAGCTCTGGACGGATCGTGGTTCTCCACTTATGTTTCATACTCAAGACCTAAAAAATAAACTGGTCGAAAAACTAGATCCAGAGGAATACCTCGTGGTTATGGCTATGCGCTATCAAACGCCAAGTATCGAAGCCGGATTGGAGGAACTGATGAAAGCTAAAGTAAAAAAGATCATTGTTCTTCCCTTATTCCCCCAGTATGCCTCTGCGACGAACGGATCAGTGATTGATCGAGTGATGGAGATTGCCAGGGGCTGGCAGATTATTCCTGAGATTTCCTTTATCAATAATTTTGTGGAGCATCCCCTTTTCCTCCAAGCTTGGGCCGAACTTGGTCAAGAGATGATGGCAAAACAGGATTACGATATATTTCTTTTCTCCTATCATGGACTGCCTGAGCGACAGATTCGCAAAGGTTCCGTGGAAGGTTACTGCCAGCTAGGTAGCTGCTGTGGAGAATACGGCCCCAAAAATCAGTTTTGCTACCGGGGTCAGTGCTTCCATACGACAAGACAGTTGGCCGCTAAGCTTGGCTTACCTGAAGAAAAGGTGATGACTTGCTTTCAAAGCCGTCTAGGGAATGATCCATGGATCAAGCCTTACACAGAGGATATTATTAAGGAATTGGCTGCAAAGGGACTCAAAAAAGTATTGGTATTTTCACCGGCTTTTGTGGCGGATTGCTTGGAGACGACAGTCGAAGTTGGCGAGGAGTACAAAGAGAAGTTTGAGGAATTGGGTGGAGAGCATCGGGACCTAGTTCCAAGTTTGAACTCTTCAGATACTTGGGTGGAATGTGTGAAGGATCTGGTGGTCAGTAGGAAGTAGGTAGGATTCATCCGCGATAGCCATCAGTAAACAGTCTTCAGTAGGCAG
>JBDNIP010000003.1:0-1881 GCA_041688245.1 Algoriphagus sp. | reverse complement strand
TGAAGAATATCAAAAATTCACAGACTATGCGATTCACGATCGTACGGATGTAGACGAAAGCATTTTCTCCACTAAATATGAGTTCAGCGGCAAATATGGTAAAAACCTCATGGAAGAAGTCTCTCGCTATGCACTCACAGGCGCACAAATAGCTCGGGACAGAAGTGATTTTGATATCATCCATGCTCATGACTGGCTTTCTTTCCCAGCAGGTATAGCAGCAAAAGAAATAAGTGGAAAGCCATTGCTAGCTCACGTCCATGCAACAGAGTTTGATCGATCCGGTGAGAGTGTAAATAAGCCTGTCTACGACATTGAGCGAGCTGGAATGCACGCCGCAGACCATGTATGTGCGGTCAGCCAATTGACCAAAAATACCATTGTCAAAAAGTATGGCGTGCCAGCGCACAAGGTCAGCGTGTTGCACAATGCTGTACTTGATGCATCTATCATCAAGTCAACTTACAATAAAAAAGTACCTGAAAAAATTGTGACATTCCTGGGTAGGATCACATTCCAGAAAGGTCCGGAATATTTTGTAGAAGCAGCAAAAAAGGTACTGGAACGAGATCCCAATGTCAGATTTGTGATGGCAGGATCTGGAGATCTGCTCAATAGAATGATTGATCGAGTGGCCGAACTTCGAATTGCTGATAGGTTTCACTTTACAGGCTTTTTGAAAGGAGACGATGTCGATCACATGTATGCCATCAGTGATGTATATGTGATGCCGTCTGTTTCAGAACCATTCGGAATTTCACCATTGGAGGCAGTGCGGCATAACACCCCAGTGATTATATCCAAGCAATCCGGTGTTGCAGAAGTGTTGGATAATGCAATTAAAGTTGACTTTTGGGATATTGACGCAATGGCGGATGCTACGTTTGCCCTGCTCCACTATGAAGGTATCTCCAAAATGTTCAAAGAACTGGGAACTGAAGAATTGAAGAAATTAAAATGGGAGCACGTGGCTGCCAAACTTGTTACTGTATATCAAAATGTTTTAGCAAATAAATCATGAGAACCATCTGTTTTTACTTCCAGGTCCACCAGCCTTATCGATTAAAACCTTATCGTTTTTTTGACATTGGAGAAGACCACCATTATTGGGACGACTTCCTCAATCGAAGCGTGATGCGTCGTGTAGCGCAGAAATGCTATTTACCAATGAATGCATTGCTTTTGGACTTGATCAACAAATATGAAGGTGGCTTCAAAGTGACTTTTTCCATGTCAGGCACTTTCATGGATCAGATGGAGTCTTACGCTCCGGATGTACTGGAAAGCTTTCAGAAATTGGTGGCAACAGGTCACGTGGAATTATTGAATGAAACTTTCGGGCACTCATTAGCTGCGTTGAAAAGCAAGTCTGAGTTTCAAACTATGGTCAAAAATCATCAGAAAAAGATCAAAAAACTATTTAACGGCTACACCCCAAAAGTATTCCGAAACACAGAGTTAATCTATTCAGATCAGATTGGAGCCATGATTGCCGAAATGGGATTTGAGGCGACATTGACCGAGGGTGCAAAACATATCTTGGGATGGAAGAGTCCAAATTATGTCTATTGCAATAATATAGAGCCGAAGTTGAAAGTGCTTTTAAAAAACTTCCAACTCAGTGATGATATTGCATTCCGTTTTGGGAATAAGACTTGGGCAGATTATCCCTTGACCACAGAAAAATTCGTGAAATGGATTAATAACGTACCTCAGGAGGAAGAGGTAATTAATCTTTTTATGGATTATGAGACCTTTGGGGAGCATCAATGGGCAGAAACTGGAATATTTGAATTCATGAGGCATCTGCCAGAAGCGGTCTTTAAACACACAAATTATGGTTTTTCCACCCCCTCAGAAGTAGTTGCAAAGGTTCCTCCT
>JBDNIP010000304.1:0-2215 GCA_041688245.1 Algoriphagus sp. | reverse complement strand
GCCAAAAAAGAGTTTTCTGCTACGATACTTTTTGTAGCATTTACAGGTGAAGAAGAAGGACTAAAAGGTGCTACTTACTTGGCAGACAAAGCCAAAGAAATGGGCTGGAATATCGCCGGAGTTTTGAATAATGACATCATGGGAAACAGTAATTCATCCGAAACATTAATCTCTGATAATCTCAAAATGCGTGTATTCTCGGAGACCATTCCAGCTTTCGAGACAGCGCAAATGTCAAGAGCTCGTGCCTACACCAGTGCTGAAAATGACAGCAAATCCAGGCAATTAGCACGTTATATCAAAGAAGTGGGCGAGCGCTATGTGGATCAGTTTGAAGTGAAATTGATTTACAGAGCTGACCGATACTTAAGAGGCGGCGATCAAACTGCTTTTGCCAGAAATGGCTTTACCGCTGTTCGGATGTCTGAAATGAATGAGAACTTCTACCATCAACACGAAGATGTCCGAATGGAGAATGGCATTCAATACGGCGACTTACCCGAGTTTATGGATTTTGAATATTTGAGAAAGGTTTCAGCTGTGAATCTGGCTTCCTTAAGTTCGTTGGCAAATTCTGCAGGAGTTCCTGAGGAAGTACAGATCGATGTCAGAGGCTTGACCAATAAATCGATTTTACTTTGGAAGGCCCCAAAAATCGGGAAGGTGAAAGGCTATTACGTATTGATGCGGGAGACTTCATCTCCAATGTGGGAGCGTAAGTTTTTCACTACTGAAACTACCTTGACGCTTCCTTACTCCAAGGACAATTATTTCTTTGCTGTGCAATCGGTGGCTGAAAATGGCGAGGAAAGTTTGGCAGTATTTCCATCGCCACTTTCGCGGTAAGAACTTAATTAAGTTAATGAAAACTAAATAAGATAAGTCGTTTAAAGGACTCAAAGGCTTTTTATCTAGTTTATCCACTTAAATAAAAGGATCACCAAACAGCAGGAAATCGTAATGCTACGTCGTTCATTTTTAGAGGGTACCGAGAAATTATTCAATCAGCAGGTAGAAATACAGGGCAAATCATCCGCGTATTATCTATCAATGAGGTCTTGGTATCACATGATGGGTTATGAGAACGCTTCAAGACACTCTTACACCCATTCAGATGAAGAGCGGATGAATATGATGAAGATCTTTCTGTACATCAACGAGGCTGGAGGACATACTATTCAACCTGAAATCACTGGAATCAGACATAATTTCAATTCTCTCCGAGAAATTTTCGAATTGATCCTTCAGTTCGAAATTAAAGTGACCAAATCAATCAACAATATTGTCGATCATGCATTTTCTGCAAAAGACTTTGAAACCTTGAGCTTTATGCAATGGTATGTGACTGAGCAGCGCGAAGAAGAAACCATGTCGAGAAGGGCATTGGAGCTATTTGAAATCATCGGTGAAGCTGGCATTGGACTTTGGACGATCGATCAGGAACTTGGAAAACTTCATTCTGCTGCGGCAGCTGCAGAAGGATAATGAAAGCGGCTTAGGCCGTTTTTTTTGTTTCAACCTCAAAGGAAATTTAGCAAGGTTCAAGGCTGCCTGGACTGACAGACAGGCACAAACTGAGGCGGAGAATGAAAAGACTAAAGAAGAAATAATTAAGGCAGGAGCCACTTGAAAATTGAAAATTCTAAAGGCTCAATGGACAATGGACGAACTCAATGATCAAGGCAGGAATCTTCAGATGAGGCTTATCGTGATTAATCTTTTTGGATATCCACAATTACCCAAAGGATAAAATAAAGACTAAAATAACTCTCCATGCCAGACACTATTTTTCTTTAATAAATGTCATCACAGAAGGTCCTAAAGATCCATCTCGATATACTACTTTCATTTTAAAAGTTTCCTCTTTATAAGAAGTAATAAAAAATTTCAAAGCATTTACTTTGTCTGATTGAAAAATAACTAAGGTATCTGATTTTACTAAAAATTTACCTTTTAGATGACTCAATTGATTATCTCCTCCTGCATTAGTATAATTTATCGAATCACCTTTGAAATGATAAAAAGTGTTTTCTAAAATAAAATTCATTGATTCGATCATTTTGGTCTGTTTTTCATCAGTTGCAGAAGTAAACATTTGACTTGTTAAAACAACATCAAATGCATCAAATTCAGATAATTTCCATTTGCCTTCTAAATTAAGAGTTTGAAGAAATGACACTATAACGAGAATTAATAGGTACATAGTTTTAAGTGG
>JBDNIP010000303.1:0-2775 GCA_041688245.1 Algoriphagus sp. | reverse complement strand
TCATGACTCAATAAAGGGAGCTGATTTTATAAAGGCTAAAGAAACACTTGCTAATATCGAAAAGCGATCGTCCGAACTAATCGCGAAACTATCATGAAAACATACTCAGAATTAAAAAGAGAGAAAGTATTTGACTGGAACAAGTTTCTGGAAAATCCTCCTAAATGTCCTTCAATAGAATATCACCATGCCTGTAATTTGGCGCGCGAATGGGTGTCTTGCGCATGCGGGAACCAATGTGACATTATTCCAAGGAGCGAAACGGGCCGGCCCTATGATAGGGAATTAGAAAGTTTGGGTATTCATTTTCATGACTCAATAAAGGGAGGTGAATGGCAAAAAGCCAAAGAAACACTAGCCAAAATAGAAAAGCGATCAGAAGAACTAATTGCGAAACTATTATGAAAACCTACTCAGAAACAGAGGGCAAAAAATTCTTTGACTGGAATCAATTTTTGGAAAATCCACCTTTATTTTCTTCAGAAAAACATCTTGACGCTTGTGACTTGTCTTGTGAATGGGTTACGTGCGCTTGCGGCAACCTTTGCGATATTATACCTAGGAACAGAATAGGCGCTCCTAAAGATTACCATTTAGAAAAGCTTGGAATGATGTTCCATCAATTTATTGATGATGGTGAATGGCAAAAAGCCAAAGAAACCCTAGCCAAAATAGAAAAGCGATCAGAAGAAATAATATTTCAACTAACAAAATGAACCTAATCCCTCTGAGAAATCGGAGGGATTATTTGTTATTTCCTTTTTTAATGTATATTTGCCTAAACTAATATGCAAATGCTAACCAAAGGTTTAGACGTAGGTTTTAAGGATGTTGATCTGAAGCAAGGAATTGTTACGGGTCAATTTGCAAAGCACAATACCAAAGATTTAGGCGGTGATATATCAGAGCAGGGGGTTTTTGCCAAATCAATCATGGAGCGCGGGCCTAAAGGATCTAGGCTGATGAAGTTCCTTTTAGATCACGATAAAAAAATGGTTCCCGGTGTTCTTACTGACGTGTACGAAGACGCACAAACAGCAAGCTATGAGATGAAAGCCGGAATGCATAACCAAGGAGTTGATTTTGTGAAAATGGTGGAGTCAGGGATTATTAATCAGCATAGCTACGGTTATGTGACAATTAAAGAAATGTATGACCCAAATCGAAAAGCTAACGTATTAAAGGAAGTTATGCTATTGGAAATTTCGGCTATTCAGTTTTTAGGCATGAATCCTGACACTACTAGAATAGACTTAAAAAGCGAGGCAGACGCATTTTTTTATCTTGAGAAATTAAAGAGGTTCTTGCAGACATCTGACTGTACAGACGAAACATTAATCAAACTAGAAAAAGAATTTAAATCACTTGAATTGCTGTTAAAGCCGTTAAACGACACTTTAAAGAAATTGGAAGCCGATCAATATAAATCATTAATCAACATTCTAAATTCCTAAAAATGGACTTTGAAATATTAAAAAAAGAAATTCAAGAAGCTCAATTGGCACTTAAAGCCAATGTAGAAGGAGCGCAAAAAAAAGCATTGGAGGCATTTGAAAAAGCAAATGGCCTAATTGATGAAATGACATTGACAAAAGAAGCAAGCGAAAAGAACGCTACTGAATTGGATCTATTGCGAAAGGATTTGAATACACTTTCTGCAAACATGAATAAAGCGAGACTAGATCAGCCGAGAAAATTCAAGAGCTTTGAGCAGTCATTCATGGATGCAGCATTGGAAAAGAAGGAAGAAATCGCTACCATTTTGGCAAATGGCGGTAAGCAGTCAGGACCTTTGATCTTCAATCTAAAGGAGATTGGACTATTCAACACAGTTGAAGCAGCCGGTTCAGCATCGCAGTTTTCGATCACTCAAAGCACCGGAATTATCTCCGATATTCGTACTCGAATCACTACCTATTTGACAAGAGTTTCAAGAGCTGCATTGGCCATGGATCGGCCGGTTGCAAATTGGATGGAAATGTTGAACGCAACGGGAACAGCTATTTTCATTGGCGAAGGGGATCCAAAAACAGAGCTTGGAGTTCGATTTGAGGAAAGAGAAGCAAAAGCAAAGAAAATCGGTGTTTACTCCAAAGTGACTACTGAATTTCTACGTTACCTACCACAGTTGGTATCTCACGTACAGAGTTTTCTCATGAAGCGAGTAGATATTGCTACTGAGAATCAGCTTTTTACAGGGGATGGAACAGGTAACAATTTGAACGGAGTAATCCCCTATGCTGTTGCCTACACAGGTGGAGATATGGCTTTGCAGGTTGTTGTCCCAACTGGATGGGATGTTATGCTTGGATTAATTTCTCAGGTGAGAAAATCGTTTGGTATTGCAAGTGGAATATATGTAAAGGGAGGCATAGTTGATATTCTTCTATCAACTAAGGATTTGGATGGAAGATATATCCTACCTGCTGGCGTTACGGTAAATGCTCAAGGAGAAATTTCGGCTTGGGGGGTTCCAATGATCCGTACCGAGGCCGCACTAGGTGCATTCGATTTCGTTGGTGGTGACTTGTCTGCTATCAATGTCGGATTTACCGGAAATATGACAGTACAAATCGGGTTGGATGGGAATGACTTTACTAACAACCTTAAGACTATTTTGGTCGAGCAGGAGGTAGTTCAGTTTGTTTCTGCGAATGATGTACAAGTATTGGTTAAGGGCACTATTGAAGCGGGTATTACTGCCTTGACAAAGCCATAAGTTAGGTTTGGTTAGATTATTTGAAAAAGTCCCTGATTATTTCAGGGACTTTTTTT
>JBDNIP010000302.1:0-2461 GCA_041688245.1 Algoriphagus sp. | reverse complement strand
TTTATGGTCGATACTCAGGTAGATCAGAAAATGGAAGGCTTCAAGGGAGTTTTCTGAAAATTAGAAAGCTGAAGTGAGAAAGCTGAAAAACATGACCGATGTCAGATGACAGCTGTGGGATGTGGATCCAGTAACGTTTGGACATTTCTTTAATCAATGCAAGTTTCAGTAAATCTTAAAGCTAAAATCTTTAAATCCCAAAATACCCAAGTCGTGAGATTTGGGTATTTTCTTTTAAATGAATTTACCTTTGACCAGATATTGTAGATGTAATGCTGAAAAGACTCCAAACTGATAAAGAAGAATTTTACAATGCCTGGTCGCATGGCATCGGTTTTTTATTGGGCCTGATTGGAATTCCATTTTTATTAATTCGCGCAAATGGATTTATAGCGCCTGGCTTACTACTGGCCTGTTTGGCCTTTTCAATTGGGATTTTGATGGTCTATTCGAGTTCGACTTTATATCATCTTGCCAAGCCCGGCCACAGAAAGGATTATTTTCAAAAGGCAGACCATATTTCTATTTATTTCCTGATTGCAGGCTCATATACTCCGATGATTTTAACGGTTTTGCCAAGAGAAAAAGCAGTTCTCTTTTTAACTATCCTCTGGACTTTTGTGCTGGCAGGGTCTATTTTCAAATTCTTTTTTGCCGGCAAATATAAATTTGTCTCCGTGGGACTTTACTTGGCGATGGGCTGGATTTCTATTTTCCTACTTAAAGGCATGTGGGAAAATCTAAGTGGAGAAGTCCTGACTTGGATCGCTGTTGGAGGTCTGAGCTATACGGTTGGAGTCTTTTTTTATGTAAATAGTAATCGCCTTTATTATCATGCGATATGGCATTTATTTGTGCTTTTCGGAACGATTTCACACTTTATTGCAGTGATGCTGATATTGAAAACATCTTGATAGACCTATTTTCTTTGAAGCCTTTGAGCCACTATTGAAACTGAGGACACAAAGAAAAATAATAGAAAAAGAATGATTCGGCTCTTTAACTCCAATATCAAAACGCACCTCTGGTGCTGTTTTAACCAAATCTTCTAATCCCATTCTACAATCAAATCGCACCGCTGGTGCTATTCTTTTATTTCATATTTCTCGAATCTTGATTCTGTAGGTCTTGATACTGATATTTAACTACTTGATATTTCCTCTTGATTCTTGTCTCTAAAATCTTGGTTCTGCAAGTCTTGATACTAACATCTAGCTTCTTGATACTTCACTCGGCTATTGGTTCCAAAATCTCGATGCCAATTCTATCTTTTTGACCCTTGTTTCTCGACTCTCAATTCCCGGTTCTCAAATCTCGCTTCTATCATCCAACGACTAACGTCTTAGCGAGATTGATCCACATCTTTCAAAAAGCTAATTAATCCCGGGAAGAAATGCTCAGGATCATCGTATTGACTGAGATGACTTCCATTGGGGCAAAGTAAGAATTGCCCATTGGGAAACTCTTTGGACATCCATTCCATATGTGCTGGATCCATGGTGTCATGAGTACCTCCAATTACCAGAGTAGGAACAGTGATTTTCTTTAAGTCAGCTTTTCGGTCCCAACCTGCTAGCGTAGCACCCGGAGTAATGCCAAACTCACTGTAGCCTTGCATATAGATATAAACCTCAGGATTAATTTGCTCCATCGCTCGGCCAACCGCCTCTGGCCATTCGTCAGCTGGCTTGCGGAGCACATGAAACGGATAATGATGCTCGCCCAAAAGCTCCATATATCTCGGGTTCTCAAAATCTCCGGTACGCTCGATTTCCATCACTTCAGCAAAAACTTCTTTAGGCATTTGAGGTCCTAGGACTTCTTTGGCGTATTTCTCATACTCATCCAGACTTGACATCATATTAGAAATGATCAGTCCTTTCAATTTATCCTGATGCTGGAGTGCATATTCGATCCCTAGCATTCCTCCCCAAGATTGTCCATATAGATAGAAATTATCCTTGTTGAGTCCGAGAGCAACTCGCACTTGCTCCACCTCATCTACAAAACGGTCGATCGTCCAAAGTGTAGAATCGCTAGGCTGATCGGAATGAAAAGAGCCCAGCTGATCGTACCATATAAACTCAATTCCTTCCTGAGGAAGGTAGTCTTTGAAGTTAGCATACTGCTCGTAAGTCATCCCTGGTCCTCCATGGAGAAGCAATACTTTGATGCTGGGATTAGCTCCGACTCGATGGGTAAATACATTGAATTCGCCACTGGGAGTTTTGATTGGTATCATCTGAACTCCTTCCTCTAGCTGCACTTGTGAGGAATCTTCATCGATTTGAACAGTATCCGTTTTACTTTGACAAGAAAAAAGTAATCCAAGGACTAAGATGAAGAGAAGTAAAATATTTTTCATGGGGAATGAATTAGATATGTCTGAAATTAGGGAAAGGAAATTGTTTTTCAATCTCAGAAATGAGAAACGGTTTGAATCAACAATTTCAAAGCCTCT
>JBDNIP010000301.1:0-5883 GCA_041688245.1 Algoriphagus sp. | reverse complement strand
CTGAAAATAGGGGAGGCGGATGACAGCAAAATGCTGATGGTTATTTCCATGCAACACCCACCGGAGATTCCCGGATATTTGGCGATGAAAGCATTTGTGAAGACGATTTGTGAAGATTCACCCGAGGCAAGAAAATTTAGAAGCAAGTATAATCTTTATGTAATGCCACAGATGAATCCAGATGGCGTAGCCAATGGCCATTGGCGGCACAATGTGGGAGGAATAGATCTCAATCGAGATTGGGTGAATTTCAATCAACCGGAAACTCGAGCTTTATCCACTTTCATGGAAAATAAAGTGCGGGAAAGTGGAGGGAAATTTATTTTTGCCGCAGACTTCCACGCCACTTGGGAAGATATTTTTTATACGATCAATGAAGATTTAGAAGGTAATTCACCGGGACTGATTCCAAAACTAATCAAGCGATCTTCGAAAAGAATCCCAGGCTATGATCCCAATATCCGACCAACAGAAAATAACGAGCGAAGTGTGACTTCCAACAGCTATTTTTTCTTTGTCCATGGTGCGGAGTCTATGACTTTTGAAGTGGGAGACAATACGCCACGAGAGCTTATTCGAATGAAGGGTGAATTTACTGCAAGAGAATTGATACAGCTTTTAAAGTAAGTAGACGTCATTGCGAAGAATTCATTTTAGCGTCATTGCGAGGAATTTGACGGAATCATTCAGTTAAATGAAGAGTCTCAATTCCGAATCAATCTGACAGATGGTTTACAGATTGCTTCGGATGGCAAAGCCTCTGGTTAAAAACTAATTGAAGGAGTCCACCCTCGCAATGACGCTGGAGTGACGTCATTGGTAGAAATTCATTTTAGCGTCATTGCGAGGAATTTATCGGAATCATTCAGTTAATTAAAAGTCTCAATTCAGAAGCCCGCCTCCCGGAGGATTATTTAAGGAAATTGGGGTTGAACCGATTGCTGCTTTAGATGAATGAGGCTTGCTGAGATTCCCGAACCATTGCCAAAGGCAAGGCCAGTAAAAGCCCGGAATGTAATTCTGGGTTCGATTACATAGCTAGTATACTTATAGAGTGCCAAAGGCACGATCGGTATTGAACAATCTCAACTTATTCGACTATGCCACAATCCCTAGCAAAAGTATATCTCCATGTTATTTTTTCCACCAAGGATCGAAAACCATTCATTTCGGCGGAAACAAATCCAATTCTTCAGGCCTACATCGTTTCTTTGGCTTCCGATCTTGGTATTTATACCATAGAAATTTTCGCCAATCCAGATCATATACATTGGTTATGTACGCTTCCGCGAACACTAACCATAGCAGATATGATTCAAAAGATTAAAATTCCCAGTTCAAATAAAATGGCTAGAATTGGCTCTAAGGAATTCCATTGGCAAAAAGGATATGGCGCGTACTCAGTGAGCCAATCAAAACTGGAAACTGTCAAAAGATAAATTTAAAACCAGGAGGAACATCATCGTAATATGACGTTTCAGGAGGAGTATATTAAATTTTGGAGGAATACGAAATTGAATATGACCTGAAATATGTGAGGGATTGAATTATTGGTGGTAGATAAATACCGATCGTGCCGTTGGCACTCTCATATACCGCGGTGCTTACTTTACCCCGAATATCGCTGCGCTGCATCCTGGGCTGATACCGGTTTTGCCTTTGGCAAAAGATCGATCCCCAGAACATCCATATTATCTGAAGTGTATTTCCTTTGGGATTGTTAAAGGAAATTGGGGTGGTAACCGGTTGCTCCTTTTCTCAAAATGAGACTTGCTGAGATTCCCGAACCCTTGCCAAAGGCAAGGACAGTAAAAGCCCAGAATGTCATTCTGGGTTTGATTAGAAAGCTAGTATATTTTTAGAGTGCCAAGGGCACGATCGGTATTGAACTAGAATTGGATCCAAGGAATTCAATTGGCAAAAATGATATGGCCCGAACTCAGTGACTCAATCAAAATTAGAAACTGTCAAAAGACACATTCAGAATCAAGAGCCACATCATCGTAATATGACGTTTCAGGAGGAGTATATTAAATTTTTGGAGGAATACGAAATTGAATATGACCTGAAATATGTGTGGGATTGATTTACACTTTGGAGGTGAATACCGATCGTGCCGTTGGCACTCCAAAACATCAGCATCCAACAAAACCCCGAATATCGCTGCGCTGCATTCTGGGCTGATACGGGTTTTGCCTTTGGCAAAAGATATATCTCCAAAAATACACATTGCTACTGCGTCATAGGGACTCTGGAAAATTTAGAAATATAAAAGGAGGAGATGACAGGATTTGACGATTCATTTGTGGATTTTCAGAATTAAATTTCAGGTTATTTCTATTCACAATAGATTATTCATGCTGCCATTAGTAGGAATTTAGCGAGACTATCCAGCTACTCGAATCAATTGGGTAAAGAGAAATTTATCTAAGTCCTCGCAATGACGCTAGACTCGACTATCTCGAAAACAAATTCAACTTCCACCATTTAGAAATTCTGATGAAGACTAAATTGAAGCTGGCCTTTTGCCCAATTTGTAGTGGTTTGTTTCATCCAACCGACTTGGATACGGGATTTCTCTCCTAAGAAATACCCCAGCCCGAGGTAAGTTCTGTTCCGGTCAAAAAGCTGCACCGTTCTCCCATTTCCAATCTCCGTCTCGCCATTTATAAACAGCTCATTGTAGAGTGCCAGATAGATCGCATCCTTCTTCATTTGCTTTTTGTTAAGCGGAACGTTCAAAAATAAATTGTATCGAAACCGAGTACGGAAATCCTGACCATCCACAAAGCGCTGTTCGTATCTGAATCGATGGTTGAAGTAGAATCTTTCACCTACCTTTTGGGGCATCATAGCTTCTTGGTAGATTCTGTTATCAGCAACTACTTCATCAGAGTCACCCGGAGCGCCGCTTCCTATATAAGCATAGCCCAACGTAAATAATATATCTCCTGATTTGGGACGAAAAGTAAAACCAGATCGTAAAAGCAACTGCTCACGATCCGACCCTAGTTTCCAAGCTCGATATTGGAAATCACCCTGGATTCCGAACTGACTGTTTCCGAATTTTTTCTGATAAAAATACATATACCATGCTCCAAGTTCTTCCTCGTCTACGCCGCTTTGGGCAGCAAGTGGGAGTTGTAGCATAAATGCACAGCAAATGAGAATAGCGGTTTTTTTCATAGTTTGTGGTGGGGTTTATTTCCTGATAAAAGTTCCGACTGCACCAGGATTTAATCTTGCCTGAAAAGTCTTCTCGGCAAATTTCGCAGAAAAGATTTTTGGCTCACTACCTTCATTCAGTACAATCAAAACCAAGTTACCATCAGGACGCTGAAATGCTACATTTGGAAGTCCTTCTACTTCATTACTGTCGATGCGGACAGATCCGGGAACAACAAATTTACTGGCATGCCCAATGATGTAATAAGCAGGATTCCGGGTAACTGAATCTGCATCAATCGTAACAGCACCCAGACAACGATCACATCCTCCTCGGTCAGTAAAAGGAGTTAAGGAAAGGTTGGAGGTCAGATTCCATTCCAATACCGTCTTTGCCCAATTCCTTGTAGCGCCGATAATTAGATTTTTGGCATGCCATGTCAAGTCTCCGGCAAGATTTCCTGGAGCTCCGATCCACTGTTCCGTAAAGTAGATATGCTTGTCGGGAAAAGCCTGATGAACTTCTGAAAGTGCTTCTATTTTTCCTCCATAGAGATGAAACGCTGATCCGTCGATAAATGGATTTGCCAGTGAATCTTGAAGTACCGTGATCGGATAATCAGGACGATCAGCATTGTGATCGTAGATCAGGATTTTGGTTTTGATTTCTGCTTCGCGAAATGCCGTGCCAAGATGCATCCCAATAAATCTAGCTTGCTGCTCAGGAAGCATCAACAATGAGGGGTTGTTTGCGGGATGAAGCGGCTCATTTTGAATCGTCAAAGCATCGATTGTGATTCCCTCTACCTTCATTTCTTGGATGTATTTTACCAAATACTGGGCATAGACTGATTCATATTCTTCTGGCAATGATCCGCCTCGGGTATCTTTATTATCCTTCATCCAAGAAGGAGGAGACCAAGGAGAAGCCATCAGTTTGATTTTGGGGTTGACAGCAAGTATTTCTTTTAGAATAGGAATTACATCCTTTCGATCTGGTCCCAGATCAAATTTTTCTAGGGCTAAATCTACAGCAAGTGAGTCTTCCAAATCATTGTAGGAGAAAGGCCGCTCATTCAAATCGGATGCTGCCACTGCCAACCGTAGGTATGATATGCTGATTTGATTTCCTTTTTTCCCAAAAAGTTCTTCCAAAAGGGTTCTTCGTGCCGTCTCGCTCATTCCCAAAAGGTGAATCGCACTGCCTTGGGAAAGTGTAAATCCAAAACCATCGATTTCCTGATAGCTTGTCTCTGGGTTGATTTGAATAGTTAGTCCAGCAGCTTGAGTATTTCCTTCCGTCTGAAAAGTCAGTGAATCCTGAATTTGAAATTTAATTTCCTGACTCGGATCGGTCAACCAAAATTCAACGTCTTTAGCTGGTTGGTTGCAGGACATTGCTAGGAATCCGAAGGCTAGTAAAAGGAAAAAGGGCTTTAGCATTCCGAAAATTAAAAAAAGCTACGAACAAAGAGTCCATGGCTTCTATAAATAAAATTTGCCGACTAAAATGCCAACGCTGCTAATCCAAGCTTGGACTTGAGCATATTAATTGATTTTAAGAGGTTTCCATAATATTTCTGTAGTAAACTGCTCCCCAATAGGTCTGTTAGAAATTTTGTTCTGGAGTTTTTCTAACCAATAAATGAAGCCTTTTTATTATCATCTGTGCCTGATACATTTTGGAAATCCATCATTTTAAATTTATTTCTCCTTCAAGAATCCTTTGATCCCGTTGGGACAAAAAATAAATATCCATCCATTGGCAGTACCTATTTCTCGATTGACGTCAATTAGGCTAAAACCCGGAATCATTATATATTTAAATAAACCCGGGGTTAAAACTCCGGGCTATAAAATATGTGGCACCCCTGGTGCTTGTCTAATCTTGGACATTTATCATTCGACATTCATCATTTTAAATTTATTTCTCCTTTGCGATCTTTTGTTAAGCCTCTGCGTCCTTGGCGGTGAAAAATACCATCCTCCCGTTTTGGCGGTAGATTAATTCTTGATTGACATCGTTTTGGCCAAAACCCGGAATTGAAACGATTCTTGTTTCTACCCACATATCGTTCCTACAGGACGATTCTAAATTCAGATATTATTTAAAAACCTGTGTGAACTGGGTGTGGTAAAAAAATCATCCTCCAAGCATATTTGATTGGTATCCTGTTCTTTTTAATTAGAAATTCCAGATTCAGAATTCATCATTTTAAACTTATTTTTTCTTTGCGATCTTTTGTTAAGCCTCTGTGTCCTTGGCGGTAAAAAAAATCACCCTCCCGTTTTGGCGGTAGATTAATGCTCGATTGACATCGTTTTGGCCAAAACTGTTCAAACTATCTATTTAATCTCCTAAAAAGGATATTTATAGTATATAATCTGTTGAAAAGTATTGAAGGAAAAAATCTTAAGGCTTTCAGGGTTTTGATTCTGAGACTTGTAGTCCAATGATTAATTGGTTTTTAAAAAGGAATTTTACAAAAAATTTTAGGGGTATTCTGTAGCTTATTTATTGAGACATAAAACTAATTTTATGACTGAAAATTTTTCTAGAAAAAAGTAACTACCGATCTTTTTATGTGCTTCGATATTATGCAGCTTCTCTTTCTAAAGCTAGGTAGTGAGTAATCACACGGTTTGAGTTGAACAGTGATATTATGGTGATATCACAATCATACGGAAACCCATTCTTTTTATAGTTTGTAATCTTTT
>JBDNIP010000300.1:0-2764 GCA_041688245.1 Algoriphagus sp. | reverse complement strand
ATTAGATCGCTCATAGCTTTATGTTTTTATGCTTTCGCTTTTGCCAACGCGTGGCTTGTTTAAGTATTCTTATTTGACTTTTAATCGCTTCCCCCACTTTCTGAATCACTAAGCAAATCAGGTCTTCTTTCTTGGGTTCGGCGAACCGATGCTTCAAATCTCCATTCATTTATCTTGGCTTCATGACCTGAGAGCAATACATCCGGCACTTTTATCCCAGCGTATTCTGCGGGACGCGTATAAACCGGCGGAGCTAGAAGGCCATCCTGGAAAGAGTCTGTCAATGCTGAGGTCTCATCATTTAATACTCCTGGGATCAATCGGATAATCGCATCTGCTACGACAGCAGCAGCAAGTTCTCCTCCAGAAAGCACAAAGTCGCCGATACTGATTTCTTTGGTAATGAATAGTTCCCGTACCCGTTCATCGACACCTTTATAATGACCACAAAGGATTAAGAGATTTTGATCTAAGGAAAGTGCATTAGCCATAGGTTGATTAAAAGTCTCTCCATCAGGCGTCATATAGATGATTTCATCATAAGTTCGCGTTTTCTTTAAGGCTTCTATGCATCGGGCTATTGGCTCGATTTGCATCACCATTCCGGCTCCTCCACCAAAAGCATAGTCATCGACTTGCTTTTGTTTGCCTGTTGCATAATCACGAAGGTTATGGACTTTCACGCTGGCAATTCCTTTTTCTTCTGCTCTTTTCAGAATAGAATGTGAAAAAGGTCCTGTCAGTAAGTCAGGCACTACCGAGATAATGTCAATATGCATGGATTAATCTTCCAGATAGATTTCAAGTAACCCTTCGGGTAGCTGGCAGTAAACTTTTTTAGCTGCCTTATCCACTTTGGAAATAATACCATCCTGAATAGGAATAAGTACTTCTTTACCTTGGTGAGTGACCCCGAGGAGATTTTGAGTTTCTAGATCATAAATGATTTCAATAGGCCCTATCAGTCCTTTGGTCTCGTCAAACACCTCAAAACCGATCAGTTCGTGGAAGTAGTATTGTCCTTCTTCCAGCGGTGTGAGTTCCGAGACCGGAAGATAAACTTCAGTACCTACCAATTCCTCAACGGCATCTATGGAGTCAAGCTCCTCAAATTTAGCTAAGGCCTTATTGCCAGGCTGGAGTACAAAGTGCTCCAAGAAATAGGGGACTAGTCGAGACTTTTGCGATAGAAATACGTGTTTGAGATCTTCATAATCCTCTGGATAATCAACGTCCAATACAATATTCACTTCTCCACGAAGTCCATGAACTTTAGACACGTAGCCTATTTGGAAGCATTGATCTTTATTCATGGAGCTTATATTTTATTACGCTTTGGCGTCCTCTTCACCTTTAGCGGGTGTTTCAGGAGTATTCTCTTTAGCATCAGGAGTTTCCTCAGCTTTTTTCTCAGCAGCCGGGGCTTCTTCTACAGCAGGAGTTTCTTCTACTTTAGCTTCAATAATAGGAGTCTCTTCAACTACGGCTTTTACCTCAGGGGTTGGTTCTGCCACAGGAGCAGGATTGTTTGCAGCTTCAGCAGCAGCTAGAAGCGCTTTTTGCTCATCTGCTTTTGCTTGATAGGCATCCACTCTTGCTTGATTCTTGGTAGTCTCAGCATCAAATGCTTTCTGACGAGTATCTGCTTTTGCTTTGTTGATTGAATCAGACTTACCAGCGATTTTTGTGTCTTTTTCGTTCAACCATGCTTCAAATTTAGCATCTGCTATTTCTTGCGTGATTGCACCTTTCAATACACCAATTTGAAGGTGTTTCTTCAGCATGATGCCTCTGTAGGAAAGCATTGCTTTTACAGTATCTGTTGGCTGAGCTCCATTTAACAACCATTTAAGAGCGCGCTCATTGTTGATGTTAATAGAAGCAGGATTGGTATTTGGGTTGTAAGACCCGATTTTTTCGATGAAGCGTCCATCACGTGGAGCTCTAGCATCAGCTACAACCACGTCATAGATAGCTAATTTTCTTCTACCTCTTCGTGCTAATCTGATTTTTACTGACATAAATTTATAATATATTTAGTGAGTGAATGGAACCCGTCCATTCTAATTTTGGAGTGCAAATATAGGTCAAATGATTGAAAAGCCATAAGTTGCCTGCAAATATTTGTGTGAGGGTCCGGTTTTATTTTAACTTGCTCTCAAATTCATTTCGGCCCCGTAGTTCAACGGATAGAACAAGCGTTTCCTAAACGTTAGATCTAGGTTCGATTCCTAGCGGGGCTACAAAATTTTAATCAGGAGGTTATTTTTTCTCAGCGGATGAAGGAATTGTACTATGCTTATGTAATTAAAAGCAGGAACCATGATTATTTTTATAAAGGCCACTGCAAAGATTTGAAGAAAAGGCTGCATCAGCATAATTCAGGGATGACTACTTCAATTCGACCCTATATCCCTTTTGAGATCGTTTATTTTGAAGAATTTGAAAATCTATCAGAGGCGATCAAAAGAGAGAAATATTTCAAAACAGCAAGGGGAAGGGAGTTTCTAAGAAAGATGTTGCCCTCCTAGTTCAACGCCCGCCCGGCTGACGCCAGTCGGACGGGGACAGAACAAGCGTTTCCTAAACGTTAGATCTAGGTTCGATTCCTAGCGGGGCTACAAGAAACCATCATAAATGAGATTTATGATGGTTTCTCAAGTTTGGCGATTTACTAGACATTAAAAATAAAGTGGTCATAATTAGGAATTATGGCCTTTTTTCAGCCATATTGTATCTAGTTAAACGACTAGATATGGGGTAT
>JBDNIP010000299.1:0-1683 GCA_041688245.1 Algoriphagus sp. | reverse complement strand
CACGACAGAAGATGCAAGATTCACCCAAACCAGAAAATTTCAACGAGAAACCCGAATTGCAACTTTATCATTCACTTACAGATTTGGAATTTTTAAAGATAAGGGACAAGATCAGAGTCGCCGTGAAGGCAACTCGGGTGGGGATGATTTCTGATACTAAGAGGCTGATCAATTGATCAGCCTTCTTTATTTTAGGCATAAGTGAACTCACTGAATATTGCCAAACTGCCTTGCCCTGTACCATTGAAGAATTTGATGTATATCTCAGCCAAAAAATACTGTGGGAAGAAGATTTTTAAAGTTTGCAATCACTTCAAATGGTTAACAAACTGAATGAATAGCTACCTTGGAAACTGTATGCTAAAAGCAAAAAATTCTATGAAAATAATCAGCAATCTTGGCTTTCTATTGCTTTTCCTGACTTCTCCACTCATCGCTCAGGATATGGAAGAGAAGAAAAGCTTTGAAGTAAGAGAACCCCAACGATTTGAAAGTACTCACTTGGGGACCTTTGGCGGACAAAAAATCACATATAAGGCTATTTTATCCGAGACCTTTTTGAAAAACTCCAGTGCTCAGGTCACGGCTGCGCTTTGGTCAACTGCTTATGTGAAAGAAGGAGCGAATATTTCTAATCGACCTGTCCTGTTTGTATTCAATGGTGGGCCGGGTTCGGCATCGATCTGGCTGCATGTTGGTTTTTTTGGACCTAAAGTGGTAAAGGTAGATTCCCAAGGGAAGGTCGATGATGGCGCAGCTCCTTATCAGTTTGTGGAAAATAATCAGGCGCTTCTTGACTTGACTGATCTGGTTTTTGTAGATCCGATTGGAACAGGGTTTAGCCAAGTTTTAGGAAAAGGCGAAAATAAGGATTACTGGGGATTAACTGAAGATGCCAATTCGATTGCTCAGTTTATGAAACTTTGGGTGACTGAAAATGGAAGATGGCAAGCACCGAAATTTATAGCAGGAGAAAGTTATGGCACTACTCGAGCTGCAAAAGTCGCTGAGGTACTCGAAGGCGGTGGGAATCCTATGGCTTTGAATGGGATTATCCTGATTTCTCAGGCCTTGGACTACGCAGGCTCATCTTCATCGCCTGATAACTTAACCTCATTCTTTACCTATTTGCCTTCGCAAGCAGCTACCGCTTGGTACCATGACAAAGCTGGCAAAGGAAAAACTTTGGAGGATTTCACCCAAGAAGCTCGGGACTTCGCATATGGAGAATATTTGGAAGCCTTGTTTCAGGGTGAAAAACAAAGTCAGACCGAAAAAGAAGCCATAGCCACAAAATTGGCCTATTTCACTGGCTTGGATGAATCTTACATTCTTAGATCTAACAATCAAATCCTGATGTATCGCTTCAAAAAGGAATTACTTCGAGCGGAAGGAAAAGCTATTGGAACCTTAGATGGGAGATTTTTGGCTAAGGAAACTGATCTGGTAGCTGAAGGTCCGGTACTTGGGGATGCCAGTAGCTACATGACTGAGACTGCTTATACTGCAGTATTCAATAACTATCTCTATACTGATCTGAAAGTAAAAATGGATCGCCCCTACTTAGGTTCAGCAGTGGGAATGGGCGGCTCTTGGAATTGGAAGCCAGTGCCTGATGGGGCATATTGGGAACCTAGCTATGTCAGTACTGCTAGATCACTGAGTGAGGTGATGCATCGCAAT
>JBDNIP010000031.1:0-5217 GCA_041688245.1 Algoriphagus sp. | reverse complement strand
TCACTTCACGCTGCAAGAGCAATCGGTGCAGTAGTAACAATATAAAAAGGCAGGCTATAGCTTTAAGTAAGTAAATCATCATTTTTTCTGATTAAGCTGATCTTCAATAATACTTTTAAGGTTTAGTAATTCTTCCTCGGAGAGGTCCGACTTTTGTGTAAAAAAAGAAGCAAACTGTGCTGGTGAGTCGTTAAAGAAGTTTTTGATCAGACCTTTAATATGCTTAGCAAAATAATTCTCCTTGCTCACCAGAGGAAAATATTTTCTCATATTTCCCACCAAATCATACCCTACAAAATTCTTATCCTGCATCCGCTTCAACAGGGTGGAAACAGTCGTGGCCGCTGGTTTCGGAACTGGATATACTTCCAATAGATCTTTCATGAAGGCGCTTTTCAGCTCCCATAAATGATTCATTAACTCCTCTTCTGTTTTGGATAGTTTCATAAACTTATGATGTTATGCTACAAATGTAGAATAGAATATGAGTTCTACAAGTGTAGAACAGAAAAAATTATAAACCTATTTTCACAAATTATAGCACTTAAATCAAGATTTGATCCCAGAGAGCATGCATCAGGCGTTCCGAAAGTAAATAAATGAGTCATTTAGGTATAAAAATTGAGTTCTATCAGAATTATTGATTTAAAATTTTTTGGGGGATTCGTAAACTCACGGCCCGTCGTTGGGAGTTGACAGCAGGAAGTTTTAATTTTGACTGTTTAAGACCTAGAATAGTACATGTCAGCTGAAAATATACGGTTACAAGAGGATCGAGAATTAAAAAAACATTGGAAGAAATGGGGTCCATACCTCACAGAACGTCAATGGGGCACAGTCCGGGAAGACTACAGTGCAGATGGATCTGCCTGGGAGAATGTCACTCATGATGATGCGCGAAGTAAAGCATATCGCTGGGGAGAAGAAGGAATCGGAGGTATTTCTGATAATAAACAGAAATTTTGCCTTGCTTGGGCATTTTGGAATGGTAAAGATCCATTTATCAAAGAGCGTCTTTTTGGATTAAGTGGCAATCAGGGTAACCACGGAGAGGATGTAAAAGAGATCTATTATTACCTCGATTCCACTCCCACGCACAGTTACATGAAGATGCTCTATAAGTATCCTCAAGCCGAATACCCCTACCGCTTATTGACAGAGGAAAACCAACGAAGAGGCAAACTAGATCCTGAATTCGAAATTATTGATACTGGTTTATTTGATGATGACAAGTATTTTGACATCTTCATTGAATATGCCAAGCACGATATTGAAGACATTATTGCGATCGCAACGATCCATAATCGCGGACCTGAGGAAGCGAAAATTTGGGTGATGCCTACACTTTGGTTTAGGAAGACTTGGTTTACTGGCCACGAGCCATTTATACCAAAATTAAGTAAGAAAGGTCCACATACCATTAAGGCATTCAGTCCCAAATCAGGTAACTACACGATTGATTTTGAGGGAAATCCTGAGTTGAAATTCTGCGATAATGAGACTAATCGCAAACGACTGTATGGGATTCCAAATGAAAAAAGATTTCTGAAAGATGCCATTAATGATTACGTCGTAAGCGGCGAAACTATCAATCTAAATCCAAATGATTTTGGGACCAAAGCGGCTGCCATCTACCAAATCACGATTCCTGCTGGCGAAAGTAAACAGGTCAAAATGCGACTTCAACACAAACCGGAAATTGACCCCATCGAACGCTGTAATCCCTGTATGGCTACAAGAAAAGCTGAGGCCGATGAATTCTATGGCGAGCTACAGGCACACGTTACTAATCCCGAAATGCGAAGCATACAGCGTCAGGCCTACGCCGGAATGATGTGGTCCAAGCAATTCTATTACTATGATGTTGAGCGTTGGCTGGAAGGAGATTCCGGTCGCTACATACCGCCGAACTCTAGAAAAAAAGGCAGAAATGCTAATTGGAAACATCTGCAGAATTACGATATAATCTCAATGCCGGACAAGTGGGAGTATCCCTGGTATGCGGCTTGGGATCTGGCTTTCCATACGATTCCCATTGCAAGATTAGATCCCGAATTTGCCAAAGGTCAGCTCTTAGTACTCTTAAACGAATGGTACATGCATCCCAATGGACAGATTCCTGCTTACGAGTGGAATTTCTCTGATGTGAATCCTCCCGTGCATGCCTATGCCGTACAGCGAGTCTATCAGATTGATAAGCGGGCAAATAATGGCAAAGGTGACCAAGAATTCCTTGAGCGAGCAATGCACAAACTAATGCTGAATTTCACTTGGTGGGTCAATCAAAAAGATTCAGATGGTCAAAATATTTTCGAAGGTGGATTTTTGGGACTGGATAATATCTCGGTATTCGATCGGAGTCATGCCCAGCATTATAAAGGCAAACTGGAGCAAGCTGACGGTACTTCTTGGATGGCAATGTTTTCTTTAAATATGCTTCGAATATCCTTGGATCTTTGTGAGTTTAATAAAACATATCAATTCACTGCCACGAAATTTCTTGAGCATTTCCTCTACATCGCAGGGGCGATGAATAATATCTCCAAGGAGGGAATCCCACTGTGGGATGATGAGGACAATTTCTTTTACGACGTCTTCCACTTAGCAGGGAAAGAACCTCAAAAAATGAAGGTCCGATCGATTGTTGGCTTGATCCCACTTTTTGCAGTAGAGCCTATTCGCGAAGAGCTTTTCAATTCTTTGCCAGAGTTCAAGAAGCGATTGGATTTCTTTATGCGTGAGAAGCCCAAATTAGCAGCCTTGGTCTCCAGCTGGATTCAGCCCGGCGATGAAAAAAGACGGCTATTTTCTTTATTGAGAGGTTATAGAATGAAATCTGTTCTTCAGAAAATGTTAGATTCTGATGAGTTCCTAAGTGATTATGGCATCCGATCACTCTCTAAATTCCACGAGAACAATCCTTACGCAATGAAGATTAACGGTGATATTCTTTCTATTAAGTATACCCCCGGTGAATCAGAAACGGAGATGTTTGGAGGAAACTCTAATTGGAGGGGACCTATTTGGTTTCCAATTAACTACTTGATTATTGAATCTCTGAAGAAGTTTAACTTCTACTACGGAGATAATTTTTCCATTGAATATCCGACAGGATCAGGCAATCTGTTGACGATGGATTTGATTGCAAAAGAGCTTTCGATGCGCTGCATCAAGATTTTCTTGAAAGATGAAAACGGAAATCGGCCAATGTATGGTGCCAACAAAAAATTCCAAACTGACCCTCATTTTAATGAGCATATTCTTTTCTATGAATATTTTCATGGGGATTCGGGAAAAGGGCTGGGAGCTTCCCATCAAACAGGATGGACAGGACTTGTAGCAGAAATGATACATAAGTACTATACACTAAATGAACCCGATCAATATGACTCTGCTAGCTTACTTAAAAGCTAATCGTACTGAAGCTGGTTGTGATGAAGTGGGTCGTGGATGTCTTGCAGGCCCAGTGGTAGCAGCCGCAGTCATTTTACCATCGGATTATAGGAATTCTTGGATTAACGATTCTAAAAAACTCAATAAAGCCCAGCGAGAAGATCTGATATCTGAAATCAAAATGAATGCTATTTCTTGGAAAATTGCTGAAGCAAGTGCAGCTGAAATTGATCAGATTAATATTTTAAATGCTTCCTTTCTAGCTATGACAAGAGCTATTAAAGGTCTGGACATAGTTCCCGAACACCTGTTGATAGATGGCAATCTGTTTAGGTCTAAATTAACTATTCCATACACCTGCGTCATCAAAGGTGATGGGAAGTACACAAATATCGCAGCCGCATCGATTTTAGCCAAAGTCTATCGAGATGAGCTTATGGAAAAGCTTGCACTAGATTTCCCACATTACGGTTGGGAGCGAAATGCCGGCTATCCCACCCGGGCACATCGAGAAGGAATCAAAAAACACGGAGATTGCATCTGGCACGGAAAGAGTTTTAGGCTATTGAAGGAGTAATTGAATCTTGAGATTTGATTGCTATCGTACTAATATCCAACTACTTATTGAAATTTTGTCAGTTTGTTTACTTCGCTGTTGCGTTCTACCCTTGGATATTTGGACTTGCCCACTTTCGCATATCATATGTAAACTGTAAGCTTATTTATACTAGTTTGATTTTTAAACAGTTCAATATGTATATCCGTAATTGCACCGGTAAAAGACAACAGCAAATAAGATACAGCAAACTAGTAAGCTTGTTAATCCGATTGCCAGCAAGGGATTTTTGTACCAGCCAAGAAAATAAAATTAAGTTATTGGCATAATTTCGGATAATCACAAGACCAATAATCCACCGGGGAATAGGATTGTTTTTTCTAAATGGTCCAGAAAAAAGAATTTGATTTCATTGCAATTAAAATCTGCGATTTCGTGAATATATATGGCATACTGATTTGGTCCGAACTTAAAAAAACAGAAAACTTTAATCCACCAAAACGAGGAAATATTCTCGATTTACTTCGTCTTTACTGCTATTATTCGTTCAAAAACCAATTTACCAGCACCTGGACTTTGCGATATTGGTTCTAGCACCAATCGGTTAGCCTCTAGTTCCAAAATTTTAGCTTCCCTCATTACTTTTCCATCAAATATGGTCAGGATGTTAGCTTTCTTCAGATTAATTTTGGCTTTTTTCATTACTATAACATTATTTCTATAATCGGTATAGTTTAAGCTATCAACTGAAAAAAAATCATAGACAGTATTTTCCAGTCTCGACTTGATTTTATACTCAATATTTGCACGCATGGCAGAATCGGAAGACCGATATTGAGGTGAAGTTTTCACTTTATCAATTCCATCAAAATAAACCAACTGCCATTTCCCAATAAGATTTTTGAGTTCAATCTCTTGAGCATTAAGATTGAATCCGAGTAAAAGCGCGATAATAAATGAAAGATTCATACCGCTCGAATGGCAATTACTTTGCCAATTTAAATGGCATTTAAAAGCAGCTAACAAGAGTTCATCACCAAGAATTAAACTACTTCAATCTGATTTTTCTAATTTAAAATCCTAGTCTTCAGATATGGTATCCACTCCGAGGCCTGACTAGCTGCATATTCTGCCAAAAAGTAAGCTAGTGAAGGCTTGAAAGGTTCGCTCCGCAAAGTAAATCCTACCTGCTCAGGAGACTTATCACCTTTAATGACATTACAACGATGGCAAGCCGTGACTAAATTAGTCCAATTCGATTTCCCACC
>JBDNIP010000002.1:0-4816 GCA_041688245.1 Algoriphagus sp. | reverse complement strand
TTAAAACCCTTCTTTCAATGAATAGGTCAGACAAATTCAGATAGCAGCATAAGACCTTTTCGACAAATGCGGCTTACTGAGCTCCCCGAACCCTTGCCAAAGGCAAGGCCTGTAAAAGCCCAGAATATAATTCTGGGTATAAATTGCTAGCAAGTATATTTTAGAGTGCCAAGGGCACGATCGGTATTAAATAGTTTCGTATTGTCCACAACAAGTAGAAAATCATTTACTCCCCCAGAAGCAAACTTACTTTTTCAAGACAATATGGTCTCAATAGCTACTGATCGTGCCGTTGGCACTCTTGTTTAGTACGATGCTTATTTTACCCCGAATATCGCTGCGCTGCATTCGGGGCTGATACCGGTTTTGCCCTTGACAAAAATATATTCGCCAAAATTGCTGCTACTGCTTGATTGCGAGGAAATTGATAAAATCAGTCATGTTAAAGAAAAGGATCAATTTCAAAACCTTTTTTTTAAGTCACAGGTCAGACAAATTCAGATAGTAGCATAAGGCCTTTTCGACAAATGCGGCTTACTGAGCTCCCCGAACCCTTGCCAAGGGCAAGGCCTGTAAAAGCCCAGAATATAATTCTGGGTATAGATCCCCAGCAAGTATATTTTAGAGTGCCAAGGGCACGATCGGTATTTGATATGCATTTATTGGTAAATAAAGACAATCCTACTTTTTAATCAATTTATCCACCGTTTTCCAATAACGCGCTTCCATTTCGGTTTCATTTACCTTGGTATAAATAGTCACTGGTCGAGCACCAAGATCAGCAGGCGTCAAAAAGGTTTTTTTCTCTGCCAAATCTGGATTGGCGATACTTTCAAGAATCGCTACATCCCACATGATCCATTTTTGCTTTGCAGTATCCTCTGGCTTCCACCAGCGATGAAAAGTTTCCCATCGATTCATCAGATAATCACCCAATTCCCCATTGTCAGCTAATTCATTTCGAGTTAAATCTTTATCAAAAACCAAACGCTGACTAGTAGTGGCTGACATGATGGTCAAATCCAAGCCCGGAGTACTTAGCAAAAAATCCACTGCAAGGGTATCATTGTTAGAGTTGAATTCTTTTTTATCGTATTCGTTGGTTTCAGGATTATGCCAAATACCCAAATAATGAACCCGAACCTTTGGAATGATTCCTGGATCTTGAAGAATTGCTGAGGCGACATTGGTACAGGAGCCTAAGATCACCAATACAAGTGAATCACCTTCTGCAAGACTGTTTGCCTGTGCTATGATGAAATTAGATGCAGGCGAAATATTGGGTTGATCCATGGCTGATATTGGACCATTTGCTCCCAAAGGCAGTGGAATATTAGTTCTGCCAGCTAATCTTGCCAAATCCTCATTGAGCTTCTGACTTTCGCGTACAGTGCTGTCAAATCCTAACTTTGAAGTATGAAATTGAGCGGAGGTGATCCCCTTGATATCAAAGGAATCTGAGGCCATCGCTCCGATCAAGGCAAATAAGTCATCTACTTCATTGGCGGTATCAGCGTCAATGATAATTTTTATCCGTCGGTCTGGTTCATTGGTACAAGAGACTGTCAATGAAACTAGTAGAAGTAATAATATCAGGGTATTCTGTCTCATGATTGAAATTGAAGAAGATAATATATAGTAGTAAGAGAATTTATTTATTAACTGTTTAGAGGCCCAGAGTTTGCCAAATCATTCGTACACCATAGCCGATCATTACTATCCCTACCAGTTTATTAAGCCAAATAAGCACAGAATCAGTCACTAGCGGAGCGAGTTGTTTGGCGATAAAAGCTTTGATCAAATCAATGAAAAACACGGTAAATAAAATGCCTACGTAATAAAAAAGGTAGTCAGATTCAGTGAAGCTCTGTTTTAATTGCACCACCGAAGCAATAGAAATCCAAAAAAGTAATACAAATGGATTGATCCCATTGATTCCAAATCCTTTTACGAAAGCGGATCGCTTTTTCACTCGAGGTAAATTAATTCCTCCAGAATTGGGTCGACTTCCTTTTTTCTTAAAAATAGAGCTAAGCCCAAATCCAATCAAGATCAATCCTCCCCCAAATCCTAGGTAAGTCTGGAAGGACTCAAAGCCGGCAATATACCTAATGCCGAAAAAAGTAATAAGCACATAGAAGAGATCACTGATCAAGATTCCTGTTGCCAAAACTGCGGCATATCTAAACCCATTAGTCAAGCTAGCTTGGATCAAGGCAAAAAATACTGGCCCAATCAAAGCTGACAACAAAAGCCCGACACTGAAACCCTCTCCAAATGCGGCTATCAAATTACCTCTGAATTAGTTGGAATAAACTTAAGCCAAGAAATAGCCTTCTCCCCTTTCAAGACACGAGGAAATTTATTCTGCCCACCTTCCTTTCCTTGCGCCCGCAACCAATCATAAAAAACTCCTGAAGGCAATAGTGTCACGTAAACTTCCTTCAGTGCATGTCTTCGCTCCACGGCATAATCATCATTCAACTCTGCCAATTTTTGATCAATAAAATTTCTGATCACAATAGGATCTACCTGATCTTCAGTACCTAAATACCAATGATGCGCAAACAGATTTCCCTCAGGAATCCCAACTACAGTAAATTCAGTGATACTTACATTCGTTTCCTCTGCTACCAACTCTACCGCCTTATTCATATTATCCACAGATAGATGCTCTCCACATAGACTCAGAAAATGCTTGGTACGACCGGTAATTATAATTTCCGCCTCGTCTTTGGATACAAATCGAATCGTATCTCCAATCAAATATCGCCAAGCTCCCGCACAGGTAGTAATCAATAAGGCATAATCTACATGCTCTTCAACCTCATCAATTTTTAAGGTTTGGACTGAAGGAAGAACATTTCCATCACCATCAAAATTCGCTTCATTAAAAGGGATGAATTCATAGAAAATCCCATTATTCAAAACCAAACGCATGGATTTTTGATTGGGAAACGCTTGGAAAGCCAAGAATCCCTCAGAGGCCAGATAGGTCTCGATATAGGTCAGCGGTTTACCAAGAAGCTTTTCAAAGCCTTTTTTATAAGGCTCAAAAGAAACTCCCCCGTGAACAAATATCTGAAGGTTGGGCCAAATCTCGTGGATATTTTCGATCCCATAAAACTTGATGATTTTCTCCATTAGAATCAGTAACCAAGCAGGGACTCCGACAATAATTCCGATATCCCAAGTATTTGCCTTTTCTACAATTTGATCCAATTTATCGCCCCAGTTTTTATTGAGGGAAATTTTTTTCCCAGGTTTATAAAAACGCTGAAACCAAATCGGTAATCGCCCGGTTGTGATTCCTGAAAGATCTCCGGAGAAATACGTGCCATTAAATTCTAAATCTGTACTGCCACCCAGCATCAAAATACCTCGTTTGAAAAGTGAAGTGGGCAGTTCCTCGTAATTGGAAAGGGTAAGCATCTGTCGAACTCCAGTCCTTCGAATCGCTTTGACCATCTCTGTAGTAATGGGAATGTATTTGGAAGTAGTCCCTGAAGTGCCAGAACTCAAAGCAAAATGTCTCACCGCGCCCGGAGAGGTCACGTTGGTTTTTCCTTCCAATAAAAAATGCCACCATTCCTGATAGATTTTATCATAATCGTAAACAGGAATTTGAGTTTGGAATCGCTGATAATATTCATCACCAGGTTTTCGAAAAGCCTGTAAGATTGAGTTGAAATCATACCGCTTTGCAATAGCGGTCTCCCGACTATGGATCATCAATTCTTTTAGCGTTTTTCGCTGAAGATCTATCGGACTAGAATAATCCTGCTCTAAACTTTCCTTCAGTCTAATGCCTTTCTTTAGTAAAGTACTGAGTATCGCCATATCTTTGTTTTAATCATTCGAGCAAAAAAATAGTTGTTAAAAATAACCAATGGATATCAAAGCCAACCTTCAAGCAATAAAAAAATCTTTTCCGAATCAAGATTGCAAGCTTATCGCAGTGAGTAAAACTAAGCCCATAGAAGCTTTGAAAGAATCTTATGAAGCTGGTATTCGAGATTTTGGAGAGAATAAAGTTCAGGAAATTCAGTGGAAACAGCTGGAGATGCCAGAAGATACCAGATGGCATATGATCGGACACTTGCAAAGCAATAAAGTCAAATACATCGCGCCATTTATTTATTTGATCCATGGAGTTGACTCTTTCAAGCTGCTGAAGGAAATCAACAAGCAAGGGAAAAAGGTTGATCGAGTAATTTCTGTGTTAATTCAAATGCATATCTCAGCCGACGAAAACAAATTTGGTTTCGATCGTGCCGAGCTGGATGAAATGATTTCGGATCCTGATTTTCCAATCTTAAGTCATGTCAAAATAGTCGGACTTATGGGAATGGCTACGTTTACTGAAGATCAAGATCAAGTCCGAAATGAATTTCGAGGTTTAAAAACTTTGTTTGAAGAATTGAAATCAACTGCCCTACCGTCTTTTGACCAGTTAGAAGAAATCTCAATGGGAATGAGTGGAGATTATCAGATCGCTCAGGAAGAAGGAAGTACGATGGTACGGATTGGCTCATCGATTTTCGGATCTCGAAGTTGATAAAAAAATAATGAGGCCCTCCTACTTCACTAGATGTAGGAGGGCAGGAATAAGAGGAGTCATCCGGCTTCTCCAGAAAGTCAACAAAATCAATACTACATCGGACATTCCCGCCAAATCTGTCTTCGGTTACCGGGCTTCCGTTCTGTTAACCAAAGAATAAAAGAACGCTGGTATCATTCCAAACAAATATATTTTAAAAAGATGAATGCCAAACAGATCATACAAACCTCCGCGATTTTTGGAGCCATGGCAGTC
>JBDNIP010000298.1:0-5857 GCA_041688245.1 Algoriphagus sp. | reverse complement strand
GCAGGATAGTGTCTGGACGGCTTTTTTTTAGCTTGAATCCCTACAAAAACCCAAAATTAATCCAAAAGACAGCCAAAGCTCCCTAAGAAGTCCCTGATGAGAATATTATTGGGTTGCGAGTGGATTGTGAGGAGGAGGAAGTGGAACCCTGTGATATTGATGATACTGAATTGGCTCAAATTTTTACTAATGGGGATCCATTTATATTGAATGTTTTAAAGGATTTAATTAATACTTATGGCGAAAATTTTGGGTTGATTGATAATTTTGTAATGGCTCATTTTTTAGCCCAATCTGGCCATGAATCCAATGGATTTACTAAAACTGGATTTAATGAAAACATGAATTATACCACACCTGAAAGATTGCTGAAAATTTTCCCAAGTTTTTTCTCTCTTACTGATCCTAGTAAGAGGAACCCTAATGAATATGTACGACAGCCTGAAAAATTAGGTAATTTAGTTTATGGTGGAAGAAATGGGAACGGTGATGAACAACCAGGAGATGGGTTTAAATATAGAGAGCGAGGAGCCTTTCAATTAACTGGGAAGGCAAATTCCCAAGCTTTTACTGATTATTATAGTAATTTCATTGGTTCAGCAGAAGACATTATGACAATTCCTAACTTAATTGCTAGTGATTTGAAAATTGGTATAATTTCAGCGATGTGGTATTTTAAAACAAGAGTATTAAATAAATTAAATGAATTAACGATAGCAAGTGTAACAAAAAAAATAAACGGCACTTATACAGTAGATTTAGAAGATAGGAAATCTTGGTTTGAATTAGCAATACAATATATTACTTGTTAAAAAAAATGAAAAATATAATATTAGTTATATTGATAGTTTTATCAGGCTATTTTGACCAGTCCCAATCAATTATAGGTTCTTGGCAATATGAAGATGATCCAAAATTGACTTGGGTTTTTACTAGTTCTGGTGAACTTATAGAAAAGTATGGAGATACAATAAAAGTAAGGCCGAGACTCTCTAGTGTTTATACTCTACTAAATCGGTCTCAAAGTTGTAGCCATTTGTCTACGGATTCAGAAAATGAAGAGTATTTAAAGATAAATGATCCGAATTTGGGGGTTTATGAATGTTATTATTTGGTAACTCTTTCAAATGAGGTTCTAGTATTGATTAATACAAGTTCTGGGAAAATGTTACTATTCAACAGAGTTTAGATTTAAGTATTGAAAATATCCAATTCTTTATTAGGCTCAAGCACTAGGGGCGGCAGACCCCATTTGGGTTACGATTTAAGAATGACGATTTACGAGGTTATTGAAACTCGAATCGCTGGTTCAAGTCTTCGGACTTGGACTTTTTTTTATTTTCTTGATATAGCGAAAGATTTTGAAACAGAACTTGAGTAACCAATCCTCCCTAAATCCGATAGGCGCTTTTTATCCTAATCACAAAAGTGGAGAGGCTCAAGATAAACAGGAACTAAAGCGGGACACTGAAAATGATGCGTATAAAAATCAGAAAAAATGAGCCAATGACCACCTTGGTCCAGTCGAGGTCTTGGTATTGAAAAATCACCAAACTTGAGGTTCAGGATTTGCAATCCTGAATCGATATCATAGGATTTTCAATCCGTAAAAAATGAAATTATTTGTTTATTATCAGTTGTGCTGGAGGATTACAAATCTTCGGATCCAGCTTCGAGATCACATCCGCGATAGCAATCAGAACTCGAAGAGCAAAAAATCTCAAACTATTGATTTAAGCCTGTCTGCAGGAGGTAGATCTTCGGACTTGGACCTTTTTTTATTTTTCTCGAGTTGCTCTGCTTCTCCAAAATCTAGAAGGAAACTTACCCCTAAATCCGATAGGAACTTTTCACAGAAAAAAGAAATGCTGCTAATCCTAACACCGCAATCAGCCAAAAAGGAATCCCGAAAATAATCGATAGGAAAATCAGGAAAAATGTTGCGATAATACCCTTCGTCCAACCGATGTTTTCAGATTGAAAAACTATCAATCCATACAGCCCTAGATTTATTGCAGGGAAAAACAGGATGAGATTCAGCGCATCAAATGGCTGGACTCCTGAACTTAATTTTAATCCGACCAGAATCAATTCTGGAAGTAAAAGAATCATAAAACTTACGAAGTGATGGCGGATTTTCTGAATCAAGATTCTTGGGTAATTCAGGAAATAGCCTAATTCGGCTGTTTCAAATCTTACTTTTTCCAGCCAAATAGGATAGTGCAAAAAGGCAGCAATCAGTAATCCAAAAGCTATCCATCGCAAATCATAATTTCCCGATTCGAAAGCTAAAATGAATCCATTCAGCAGTAGGACTGACACAGATTTTACTACTAAAATAAGCGTGGGTCGCTTTGAACTGAGATGCTTCAAGAACCAAAAACTGAATGGGATTTTCGGAAATAATAGAGCTCTTGAAATGACTCGATCTGGGAATGGTCTTCGGATTTTGAAATAAATGGTTCCGAAATCAATACAAAATATCCCGATCAAAATAAGCCAAAGTAGAATTGGTTTGATTAATCCACCCGAGCTTATTCCAGTGTAGGTCAGAAAAATGGTATAAATGAGAAGCAGGGCATGTGTTTTAGTCCAAATTCCCAGAAATATCCTCAGTAGTCTTGGAACAGGTAAAAATGCTAGGGAATGATAAACACGGTAACGAGTTTCATTCATCAAACTGATTTGAAACCGGATCTGAAAAATTCCGAAGATCAAAAACAAACCAACCACAGCAAGAAAGGCCAAGTCATTTTCCAGTATTCGCTCAGCAACCAACACATGCTGCTGATATTCCATAAAGACTCCCGAAATCAGAAGTACTAGAATAAAAAACCCTAGGAAAGCCTTGTAAAAAGGAATGACAAAGGATTTGGTGAAGAAATCGTCGCTAACCATTTTTCAGTTTCCCGTTGGAGATTTCAAGGATGGAAGTGTAGCTGAATAGCTTTTCAAAATCTGCCAGATGAGAAGTGATCAAAAAGCTGATTCCATCAGTAACCGAGGAAAGAATCAATTTTCTCAAGTGCTCCTGAGTAGCTATATCAATTGTGGTAAAGGGTTCATCCAAAATAATCAAAGAAGGACTTCCCAAAAATGCCAAGATCAGACCGGCTTTCTTCAGCATTCCAGAAGAGTAGGAGGAGAGCGGATTTTTGGAGAAGGCTCCAATTCCCAACACTGTCTTCAGGTGATCAATCTGGGATTTCCCTGCTTTTTTGGTTTCTGCAGTAAACGCAATCAATTCATCCAGATTCAAAAAATCCGGGAACATTGGTTCGGCATCCGAATAATTCACCAGCCTTCTGTAACGTACCGGTTCTTTGGTCAAAGAAATACCAGATAGTAAAATCTTTCCTTCAAAAGGATGGATTCCTGCTAAGGCTTTAAGTAAAGTGGATTTACCTGAGCCATTTTCACCTTTGATCAAATGGATCCCTTTTGGCAATTGAAGAGATTCGATAGCGAGTTCAAATCCGGTGTTGTAAGCTTTTTTAAAATGTTGGACTTCTAGCATTTTCAGGCTTAAAATGTGTGGAGCTTGGTTTTTCAGGATTTAACGAAAGTAACCAGAAGATATAAGTGAATTAGGGCTTTAGCTGATAAAAATTGTTGATTAATTGGATTCAGCTAAAAAAGGCTGAGTTTTGTTGATCACTGAAAACGCTTGTTTCTATATTTGGAAACATTTTTTAACTTGTCATGTTTTAAAAATGATAGTAGCGAGTGAGATATTTTGAGACAAGGTTTATGTTGGAGGCCAATGATTTCATTGCTAAACATGACCAAAAATCCATCAAAAAAATCTTTTATAATATCGACTTAGCAGAACAGACCAATGATCCAAAACTCTTAAAAAACTTCAAAGTGATATTTGGGAGTTTAGAACAAAATATCGGGGACAACAAATCAGGCTTTTAGCTTTTTGGGACAAAACCGACAATAAAGAAACTTTGGTAATTGGGACTCATTGATTTATGAAAAAAGTGGACAAAGTTCCTGCAGAGGAATTGGCAGGGCGCTGAGATTGAAGGACAAATACTTTGAAAACAATAAAAAGAAATAATCAAATGACAACTAAAAAAATCAAGACCTTTACACTAACCGAAATGAAAGACAAGTATATCGGTGAAGTTGGAACAACCGACAGAGACGAATATGAGTACGAACTTCGGATGGATGTATTGGGGAAAATGATCAAATCTGCTAGACAAGAGCGAAATTTAACTCAAGAGGAGCTTGGGAAGCTAGTTGGTGTGCAGAAAGCTCAGATTTCCAAGCTTGAGAGCAGTGCCAATAGTGCTACAATTGATACTATTTTGAAAGTATTCAAAGCACTCAAAGCAGAGATAAATTTTAACGTAAAACTTGAGGGTAATTTTGTAAAGCTGGTTTAAGATCGATTTATGGAACGCAGATTTTGGAATTACACCGGGTAATCGGAAAAGAGATTTTGAATCTAGAATTTTTGTTCACGTCTTCGGGCTTGAGCCTTTTTTTGTCTTTTATCCTAAATAACCACTATGGAAATGTTATCCTGCTTCTCCTGAAGCTGGACTATTTGGTATAGACTTTTGATTTTGAAAATTACAAATCCTCGGATCGAGCTTCGAGATTGCATCTGCAATAGTAGTAGAGACCCGAAGAGCTGGATATCGAATGATGAATTTTGAACATCGAATTTTGAAGTCTTTTGATGCTATTTCGAATTGAGCTTTCGGAATGAACTCAACACAAATCCAATCACAAAAATTGTCAGCGTGCCCATCACGATTGTCATATTCGCGTGCAGTGGATTTGATAGACTTTCAGGAAATCCATTTGCAACTAAAAAAATCGATAAACTCATCCATCCAATCACTAAAACTCCTCCCAAAACAGCGAATCCAGCTTGGCGACTGGTAGTTTTCCGCAGGATAAATCCCAATAAAAACAAGCCCAATACGCCGCCGCTAAAGATGGAGGCCAGCGCCCACCAGGTCTCCAGTGCCGATTCTACACCGTTGAAAGCAAAACCAACCAAGATGCTTAAGGCTCCCATCAGCAGAGAAGATAATCTCAAAACGCGCAAAGAAAGGATTTCTGAAGGATTGGGATGAATATATTTTTTGAAATGGTCTGCGAGAAAAACCGTAGCCGAACTGTTGATGCTTGTCGAGACGGTACTCATTCCTGCTGCGAAAATCCCTGCAATCAGCAATCCTGTCAATCCGGCCGGTAATTGATTCACGATAAAATAGGGGAATACTTGATCTGCTTTTCCGGTTATTTCGGCTGGGAGAAGTTCGGGCTGAGTCTGATAAAATGCCCAAAGTGATGTCCCAATCAAGAAAAACAGAAAAGAAACCGGCACATAAAGTAAACTCCCCAGCCAAGTGGATTTTATGGCATCTTGGGCTGTTTTGGCAGAGATGTACCGCTGCACATAGCTTTGATCCACTCCGAAATTCTGCAAATTGATAAATAGTCCATAGATCAGAATCATCCAAAAGGTAGAAGTTGTAAAATCCAAATCAAAGCTTCCTAAGCTGAACTTATCCGATTCCCATGCCAATTGGAAGCCTGCTGAAACTCCGCCGGGAATCGTCCAAAATATCACTCCCAGACAAGCCAAAGCCCCGGCGATCAGCACAATTCCCTGAATCGCATCCGTCCAAACCACAGCTTCGATCCCACCAAACATGGAATAAACAATCACACTCAGGCCTGTACAAGCGATAATTACCGGGATACTCCAACCAAAAAGTATCTGCATCGGAAGCGCCAATAAATATAGAATAGCACCCATCCGGGCTAGTTGGGTAAGTAGATAGAAAACTGAGGCATAGATTCTCGCCCAAGTTCCAAATCGCTCCTC
>JBDNIP010000297.1:0-1421 GCA_041688245.1 Algoriphagus sp. | reverse complement strand
AGCAGTTTATTGAATCGTGGAATCTCGCTTTCATTGATCACGAAATTTAAGGACATCGGATTGTTGGATGACACGGTATTCAGTACTGGTTGACCGGAAGAAACCTGAGCTCCCAGCCTTACTTGGGAAATACCTATTGTTCCGTCAAATGGTGCAACTAATACTGAATAGCTATAATCTGTAGCTGCTGATTCGTACTGCGCCTTTGCGGAGCTAAGTTGTGCTTTAGAATTCTGTACTGCAGTCTGCGCATAGTCCAAGGTTTGCTTTGCAATAGCATCCTGTGCATCCAAGCTCTTATAGCGGTCGTAATCTTTTTCAGATTTCGCCAAATTGGCTTCTGCACTTTGTATTTGAGCTTTTGCCTGTTGTAATAAAGCCGAATATTTGCTTCGATCGATTTCATACAACTTCTGTCCTTTCGTTACTTCCTGACCATCTTTGATGTAGACATTGGTAATGTAACCACCAATCTGTGGGCGGATTTCTACCTCAGTTAATGGTACAAGAGTTGCTGGATATTCGTCAATACCTGTTACAGATTTTTTCACCAATGTATATGTCGTAACTGTCACTGCAGCCGGAGCTTGCTGTCCTTCTGACTGCTTTTGCCCGCAAGAAAAGCCCGCCAGGATCAAGGCAGAAAAAGCTACAAGTTTGTATGATAATTTCATTTGTATAAAATTTAATACTGGATCTAATTAATTGATAGTGCCTAACGCTTTTTCTAAATCAAGTTTGGCCTCCAAAACCTGATAAAATGCATTAATATGATTGATCTGGGCTGTTTGAAGGTCAGTTTCTGCTATGACTAGTTCCACATAGGCTTTGATTCCTTCATTGTACTGCAGCTTGATGATGGTATAGACCTCCTCTGCCAATTTCATATTATCTCTGATCAGCTGCCATTCGTAGACACTACTGTTGTAATCCGCACGGGCCTTGGAATATTCAGTCTTAATTTGATTGCTGAGATTTTCGATTTCGACATTTCCCCGCTCTACTTGAAGTTGTGCTGCCTTCACTTTATGAATTCGCTTTCCTCCTTGGAAAATGGGAATTGATAGATTGAGTCCCACAGCCGAAACTGGATAAGATACATCGTACAAGTTTGATAAATCTGTATTGAAATAATTCCAATTGTATCGGTAGTATGCTGACAGCTCCGGCAGGTAATTCCATTTTTCATATCCGATCCGAATTTCATTGAGTGTTTGCTGAGTTTGTAAAAGTTGATACTCCACACGGTTCTTGAGGATTAATGGATCTGCCGCATCTTTAGCGATTTTGCCTGCTGCATCTTGTTCATCAAATTCAATAACGAAACCCAAACTATCAGGATAGCCCATCAATTGCTTCAAATAGTCATACTTCGCATCAAAAGAATTCGCCACTCGATTACGATCACTTTTCACATTGGT
>JBDNIP010000296.1:0-3080 GCA_041688245.1 Algoriphagus sp. | reverse complement strand
ATGCATACCCTCGAACCTTACTACAACTGGAGTCACCTATATGTAGCTTCAGAAGATCCTCAGTCACCTTTTTTTGGTTACGAAAACAGTGAGGTTCACTTTACAGATCAGATCTATAATTTTCTGATTCACCCTCAGTGGGATAATATCGATAGCGAAACACTTTTTCTGAAAGTTATCTATGTGGATTACACCGATGGTTTTGCAGTGATCGAACTCATGGGAGAATGGAATGACCTTTTGCATAACGACATTATGACGTTAAAGCGTGGGGTCATTGAGTTGATGATCGGCGAAGGGATCACTAAATACATTTTGATCTGTGAAAATCTGCTGAATTTTCATGCAGATTTGGATTCTGATGATTATTACGATGAATGGCAAGATGAATTGGAAGATGGCTGGATTGCCGCATTGAACTTGCGCGATCATGTCTTGACCGAAATGAGCAAATTCGGGATCGATCGATACCTGGTCATGGGAGGAACGTTGAACGATATTAGCTGGAGAACCCGTCACCCAAAAGAACTTTTTGAAAAAATTGATGAATTGGTCATGAGAAGGTTGAGTATTTGAGTTCAAGATTTGAGAAGGTTAGAAGCACACCAAACAGTAAAATTTGACTCCAAACTGCCTGACCGTTTTACCTCAGGTCCGGCGACGGAGTACTGCCAACCGGATTTTGCTTAATAAATACTGCCCACTGCCTACAGCCTCCTGAGTCAACTTTGCCCGTGTACGGACAATTTTGTCCGAGGTAATTATTCTATATTTTCCAAAAAGCTATTTTTAACGCACTCAGGCTATTTTTTAATGGCACAGAAGTGGGAGTATGGACATACGTAATTGCCAGTCCCGATACGACAGATAAATTGGAAAGGGTTTCTGCCGGGTCGAAGTAATCTCAGTCCTCAAGACAGATTGCCTGCCCTCCGGGAGGTGGGCTCCAGATTTGAAATGATCTGATAACTTTTAAGTTTAGTATAAAATCCTCGCAATTACAACCGATAAAACCATGCTCAAAAACTACTTTAAAATCGCTTGGAGAAACTTACTGAGGCAAAAGTCATTTTCTCTAATTAATATCCTTGGTCTTTCCATTGGTCTCGCTTCTTGCTTGATCTTACTTGCTTTTGTGAAGCAGGAGCAATCCTACGATCAGTTTCACCCAGAAAGTGAGCAGATCTATCGGGTAGTTCAGGATGTGAATAAGGCTAGCCAATGGGCTTGGACTGGTGGGGCGATTTCGCCTATGCTTCGCAAAGAATTTCAGAATGAGTTAAGCAATGTGGTAATGATCGTTCCGAGTAATGTCTACTTCAGCTCACCAGATGGAATTGCACCGGATGAAAGTTTTCAGGAAGCCCATTTTTATTATGCTGATGCAGGTTTCGATGAAGTTTTTGGATTTAAACTGAAAGAAGGATCCTGGCAGGGAGTTTTTGAAAACCCGAATCAACTGATTTTAACTGAAGAAAAGGCTAATAAATATTTTGGAACCGAATCTGCGATCGGAAAGACCCTTGTCTCCTCTGATGGGACGATTTTTGAGATCAAAGCTATTTTAGAAGATTTACCTTCCAATACCCATATGAAGTTTGACTTTATCACGGGGATGGCAACTTTCAAGTCTCAGAATTATTTTCCGCTTGACGCTGATTTTGGGAGCTTCTGGTGGCCCCAAGGCTATACTTATGTTAAGACGATCAGTGCAGTGGATGCAGCTCAGATCAGTACTCGGATTCAGGAAGTGAATGGGAATTATCGGAATCCCGATGAGGCAAAAAGCTATCAACATTACTTGCAGCCAATCGCAGACATTCACCTTACAGCTGGATATGATCGGGAATGGACTCCAGTAATGTCTCGACAGACGTTATATATTTTCGGGTCGATTGGGATTTTTGTTTTGCTGCTAGCTTGCATCAATTTCATCAATTTGGCTACCGCTCGAGCAATCAAGCGAATGAAGGAAATTGGAATCCGAAAAGTGAACGGTGCCAAAAGAGGTCAGTTGATTGGTCAATTTCTTACAGAATCATTTTTAATCAATGGGATCGCAATGCTAGTCGGCTTGGGATTGGTTTACTTGATCTTGCCCTTGACTAATGCCGTGATGGGTGTAGAGATTCCTTTTCAAATCAACTCAGATCCGGCTATTGGCATATTTATAGGCGCGATCTGGATAGGCTCCTCGCTTTTGGCTGGTATTTTCCCGGCGTTTTATCTATCTGGGCTAAAACCCGAAATGATCCTGAAACAATCCAGCGGAGCTCGAGGGAATTCAAGTTTGAGGAAATCACTCGTGGTATTTCAATTTATGCTTTCGGCACTATTGGTATTTTGTGGAGGAGTGGCTTATTTCCAGCATAGCTATTTGAAAAATGCTGACATGGGCTTTGATTACAAAGGCCTGGTTTCCATCAAGCTGAATGAACAAAACCTATCGAATATAGAATCGATCAAAACTGAATTAGGCAGCCAACAAGGAATTCAGTCTGTCAATACCACATCGGCTATTCCCGGCGTGGAGGTAGGTTGGGCTCCTTCTTTTTCCTATACTGATATGAAGGAGGGAGATGAGGAAAATGTTCATTTGCAATATGTAGATGCAGACTTTTTCCAAAATATGGGAGTTTGGGTAATTTCTGGGCGGGAGTTTAGCCCAGAACATGCTGACCAGGGCACTACCTATATGATGCGTGAGCGATTTGCGGCAATGGATGATTTGGGAGTTGTGGTAAATGAATCAGCTGCTGAGTGGATGAAGAAAAATCCAGCGCAAGCTTTGGGAATGGGGATCCGAGTTTATACCGAGGAAAACGGAGAGCTCTTTTCTGATTATAATGGAAATGTAGTTGGAGTAGTGGCAGACTATCATACTCAAAACCTCAAAGATGATATCGTGCCTACCGTTTATTTTCCCTCAAAAACAGCCGCATTTGATGCAAGTCGGTATTTGCTGTTGCGGGTTACTGATAATTTCGGAGCTCAAGAATTGGAAGCTTTGAAATCGAAATGGAAAGAATTATTACCGGGGACTCCATTTGACTACAATTTCGTGGATACCACTATTGCCT
>JBDNIP010000295.1:0-13269 GCA_041688245.1 Algoriphagus sp. | reverse complement strand
TTGAAATCACCTTTTTCAAAACACATTGGAGAGGATCCGTCACAGCATCCACCGCTTTGATGAAACATCAGTTCTGAACCAAAGCGTTTTTTCAAAGTATCGATTACTTCTTTGGCAGTTTCAGTAATCAGGACTCTTTTGATCGTTTCCATTTTATTTTGGGTTTTGTGTACAGTAAAAAAAGGCAGAGAAAAACTCCCCTGCCTATTCTTGTTTGTTTTGATGGATAATTAGAAGAAACCTAGCTTCTGCTTATTGTAGGAGATTAGCATATTTTTGGTCTGTCTGTAATGGCCTAACATCATTAGGTGATTCTCTCTACCAAATCCAGACTTCTTATATCCTCCAAAAGGTGCATGAGCAGGATAGGCGTGATAGCAATTGACCCAAACCCGACCTGCTTGAATTGCTCTAGGAACTTGATACAATTCGTGAGCATCTCTTGACCATAGTCCTGCACCCAAGCCATACATGGTATCATTAGCAATAGCAATAGCCTCTTCGGTTGTTTTAAATGTAGTGACACAAGCGACAGGTCCAAAAATTTCCTCCTGGAAAACACGCATTTTATTGTTGCCTTTGAAAATAGTAGGCCTAATATAGTAACCTGTTTCCAATCCGGAGTTTAATGCGGCACTTTCTCCACCACAGAGCACTACCGCACCTTCTTGTCTTCCAATATCAAAATAAGATAAGATCTTCTCGTATTGATCATTGGAGGCCTGAGCTCCCATCATAGTATCTTCGGCAAGCGGGTGCCCCATTTTAATAGCTTTGGTTCGCTCAATCACACGTTCCATGAATACATCATAGATATCCTCATGAACAAGAATTCTTGAGGGACAGGTACAAACTTCTCCTTGATTCAATGCAAACATTACTGCTCCTTCGATTGCTTTGTCGAAGAAATCATCATCTGCATCTGCTACTGATTTCATAAAGATATTAGGCGACTTACCACCTAATTCCATGGTAACAGGAATTAGATTTTCTGAAGCATACTGCATGATCAATCTTCCAGTAGTAGTCTCACCTGTAAAAGAAACTTTCGCTATTCTATTTGACGAGGCAAGAGGTTTTCCTGCTTCAACACCGAATCCCGTGACTACGTTGATTACTCCTGGTGGCACTACATGAGCTATAAGCTCCATTAATACCATTATACTCGTTGGCGTTTGTTCTGCTGGCTTGATTACAGTACAGCAACCCGCTGCGAGTGCTGGTGCCATTTTCCAAGTTGCCATCAATAGTGGAAAATTCCATGGGATTATTTGAGCAACTACCCCCAATGGTTCGTGCAAAGCAATACTTACCGTATGTTCATCATGCTCAGAGATAGAGCTTTCGTCAGCTCGAATTACTCCCGCAAAATACCTAAAATGGTCTATACAAAGTGGTAAATCTGCTGCTCTAGATTCACGAATTGCCTTACCATTGTCGATGGTTTCAAGTTTTGCCAACATTTCAAGGTTTTCCTCCATGATATCAGCAATCTTATTTAATACTCGGCTTCTCTCCGCAGCTGAAGTTTTAGACCACGTTTTGAACGCTTCATGCGCTGCATCAATTGCCTTTTCTACATCCTCCTTATTCCCTCTGGCAGCTTTAGTAAAAACTTTGCCATCAATAGGGGAGATGTTATCGAAATATTCTCCGGATGATGGGGCAACCCATTTCCCTCCGATAAAATGATCATATTTTTCCTTAACTGATGGGCGATCCACCGGCTTGGATTGAGATAATGTTAATGTTGTCATGTTAGACGGTTATTTTGGTTTTTTCAAATTTGACTATTAACTAATTGAAAAAATAACACTAAATCATCATTTAATCCACCTAAGTTGATATTTAATCCACTTTTTTTTATCCTAAATATTACTAATCTATAAACTTTACTTTGTCAGTTACGTGACATATTTCCTAATTACAGACTATGACCCAAAAAGATTTTATTGCTGGTGTGCCTTGGAGAAATGATAGGGATCTTAAAACTTTGGTTGAAAATCGGACGACTTATACACTAGAAAACTGTGAGTTGAATATTTTTGAAACATATCAACAAGCTTCCGATGTGAATTTAGTTTTTGGAGATTTGGTACTGACAACTATGCTGAAAGGTAAAAAAATCATGCATCTTTTTGATAAGCCGGGATTTGATTATCTGCCCGGTGAATCTGTGATTGTTCCACCAAACGAAATTATGAAGATTGATTTTCCTGAGGCGCAAGCAGATAATCCCACTCAGTGTATTGCACTATCAATTTCTAAAGAAATGATTGATTCGACTTTCAATCTTTTAAATGAAAAGTTTCCGGACAAAATGATTTCAAAAGAATGGAGTCTCAATTCAAACTACTTTCATCTGATCAATACGCTTGATTTAGCTGAAATAATCAATCGATTTATTCGGATTGGGGTCAAAGATAGTTCCAAAGAGAAAGATCTAATAGCTACGCTTGTCTTAAAAGAGTTGCTGATCCGTCTAAGTCAGACACAGGCAAGGGAAATGATGGAAAACGTTTATAAAGAGTTAGCGGCTGGAAACAGAATGGCTCATGTAGTGGACTATATAAAAAGGAATGTCAGAGAAATTATTTCACTTGATAAATTAGCGAATGAGGCTTGCATGAGCAAAGCTCATTTTTTGAGGACTTTTAAACAAGATTTGGGACTTACTCCAATGGAATATGTGCTTCATGAGCGCCTAAAATTGGCAAAGCAATATCTTCTATCGGGTCAATTTCAGGTTCAGGAAGTTTGCTATTTGTCAGGTTTCAGAAATATCACTTATTTCATTCGGGCCTTCAAGCAAGCATTTGGACTGACACCGAAGGTCTTTCAAACTCGGTCTTGCTAAAAAGTGGGATAAAATAAAACAACAAATTTTTTTGTTCGTTTTTGTGTGATTTAATTCATTTTTATTAAGTTTAAGAAATACTGATAGACAAAAATTTTACCATCTCACTTGTTTACCAAATTTTATATGGTTTTACTTAATTTACAATAAACCCAACTGAAGAGCCTTTTCTAGAAAAGGTTCTTTTTTTATGACCTGTTCCGAAAATAGTTTTGAATTATTTTGGAAAACTGGTTCCAAAAAAGGTTAAAATTCTGCGCAAGCCTGTTCAAATTAGAAAAAATGGTTTTGATGTATTGTTTTTCATCTAGTAAATATTATTTGGTTTTAGTGGCAAAAAAAATCGGAACCTTCCCAAAAATTTCGAAAAGGCTTTCCGATTAATTAGTACGTTAATGCTGGCTTCTGTGTCTTCAAGTAACTTTTTATCAAGCGTGTGGTATTAGTAAGAATTTTTTTGAAAAGTAACTTCCACTGTAATTTCATTTTATTACGAGTTCTCGTAAAAGTTGACTTTTACGATTGTCAAAAGAATAATTAGCTAAAATCCGAATCCGATATTTTTTGGTGATGAGTTCAGATTTTGACTGAGTCAATGGGATTAATAACTTTTCTAAAAGTTGTATTTCTTTTTTTTCGAGGATCAATTGTGAGTCTCCAATTATCTCTGGAATCGCGCCAACTGCCGAGCCGATGGGAATACAACCACAAGCCATAGCTTCGCCTAGCGCATTCGGAAAACCCTCTGAGGTAGATAGCTGAAGGTAAAATTGATGTGAATTATAAAGGGTTTGAAGTTCCTTCATTCCCTGCTGTCCCAGAATCTTGACATTTGGGTTAAGGGAAATGTAATTCGAATCTCCTGCCAAAGTAAAAGCCCAATCAGGATGGTTTGTCGCCAGTTGCTCAATTAGATCGTAACCCTTGACTTGGGCACGAGAAGCGTGGGAAGTACCAGTTGCTACAGATATAAAGCTTAACGGAGTTCTTTTTTCTCCTAAGTCTTGCCAAAAATCAGTGTCAAACCCATTTGGAATGACTTCAGTCGGGGTTTTTAAATTCGGGATCAAATTTAGAAGTCCTTGCTTTGGAGAAATCCTTGGATCGTAGGCATAATCCTGCTTGATCAAAGTCTGAGCTACCGGAAGGATCAGACTGCAATTCTTAAAGGAATATATAGTAGCTCTTCTAAGCCACTTCTTTCTGAAGTTCCCATAATTTATTTCCGGCATATTTATGCAATCTGTGCCACCTGCTTGAATAAGTACTTTTTTTCTAAAGGTCCTTCCAAACCAAACGGGCAAAACTGAATGATATCCACTAAAAAAGCACAGGTATTGGGTCGTTCTTGGGAAGTACCAAAGCAATTGAAAAAGCTGGAGTATAAAGTAAAAGGGAAGTTTTATTGGGCTCTGAGTAAATTCCAATGCCTTTATTTCCAGCTCCGGCGAGATCATGTCCAAATCTCGATCAATGAAAGCAGTCCGGATAGGAAAAGTGTAGATAATCATTCCTGTGAAAGTAATTCCTTTACTTCTTGCTTAAGGATAGGTAAATGATTAACTAATATTTCAACCACATTTTCATAGAAAATAGTACCATACTCATGCGTAATAAAATTTCTAGTAGCTATTATTTGCATGGAACTTGAAATCGGGAATGCTGGATCAATTTTCAATAATTGTTTGGTTGCCTCTCCGATTATTTCAAGCACACGTTCGACTGCTCTAGTTCTGACTACCTCTTCTAATAGTGTGTCAAGTGTAATTTCTCTTCTAAGCAATTAGAATCCCAGTTTCTTTTATCTCTAAAGCAAAAGGATTTTCAGAATTGAATTCTTCTATTTTCAAAGGATGGGGTTCAATACGAATATCAATATTTCTTCTAAGTTTCCTTAGGATTGATTGGGTTTGAAAGAAATCCTCCATTTTATCGAAGATTAAGGCCAAATCCATATCACTTGATTCAGTTTCTTTTCCGTTGGCATACGAACCAAAAAGATAAGCTTCTTTCAATCCAAGCTCTTTAGGGATTTCCTTCAGGTAATCCTTTAAAATTTCGATAATTCCTTGATTAGCCAAAGTCTCAATTGTTCTATTATTTTGATCCATTTTTCGGTGAATTCAACTGTACAAATTTGATGAAACTCATTCTTAAAATTATCATACCGAGTATTTAGATTGAAAGTTGTAAGTTCATCTAGCCAATCCTTTTGGATTTCTGTCAGCGGTAAATCTGTTTTTAAAGCCAAGCGGAGTAAGTCATGGGTGAATAATGCGTGTTTCTTATTTTTCTTAACGTAGTGAGCTTTTAAAAGCTTTTCAAGTAGAAGGTGTCCAAGAAACAAGGCCCAGCTAAAATCCTTAGATTTCTTGAGGTTTATCATTGTATCGTAATTCTGATCCGATGAATTTTTCCAATACTCGATGATTTTGTTTAGGGCTTCAATTTCACTTGCCATTGCTTAAATATAAAAAAAGTCAATCGAAAAAATCTGATTGACTTAATTACCTAACGTTAAATTGTTCAAATCACCAGATTCACAATCTTTCCGGCTACGATAATTACCTTTTTGGGAGCTTTACCTTCCAGCCATTTTTGGACAGTTTCGTCAGCCATAGCTTCTTTTTCGATTTCTTCCTTCGTAAGTGAAAGCGGTAGATTCAACTTAGCGCGCAGCTTCCCATTGATCATCACCGGATATTCGAAATTGCTTTCGATAAGGTACTCCTCCTTGAACTCTGGGAAAGTGGCTCCCGTAATTGAGTTTTGATGGGCAAGTAAACTCCAAAGTTCCTCGGCAATGTGTGGGGCATAAGGTGAAACCAAAATTGCTAAAGGTTCCAAAATCCCACGCTTATCGCATTTCAAAGCAGTCAGTTCATTCACGCAAATCATAAAACTCGACACGGAAGTATTAAAGGAATGATTGCTCATGTCCTCTTCCATCTTTTTGATGGCTTTGTGAAGGGTTTTAAACTCTTCCTTGCTAGGTGTTTCTTCAGATACTTTGAATTCTCCTGCCTGGATATGGTACAGATTCCAAAGCTTTCTCAAAAACTTATATACTCCATCAATTCCATTTGTGTTCCAAGGTTTGAATTGCTCCAAAGGCCCAAGGAACATCTCATAAGAGCGAAGTGTATCCGCCCCATAGCGCTCAATGATGTCATCAGGATTAACCACGTTGTATTTTGACTTGGACATCTTCTCGACCTCGGTTCCACAGAGGTATTTTCCGTCTTCCAGAAATAGGAATTTTGAATTAACTAAATCAGGTCGCCAAGATCTAAACTTTTCAAGATTGAGATGGTCATTATGAACGATATTAACATCCACATGCATTTCAGAGATTTCAATTCGACTTAGTCTTATAAAGGAATATGTAGGATTAAGTCTTTCAAATTCAAACTTGAAGGTGTCTTGAATCAGATCTTTTTCCTCTTCAGTCAATAATTCATTTTGTATTTTTTCTTTGTGTTTGTTGGAAACAAATATCATAGGAAGTATGGCGACTTTTTCATCATTACCTTTGCTTCCAACAACCCAAGGATTAACCCGGTAAACGAAATTGGATCTGCCCTGAATCATCCCTTGGTTGATCATCTTTTGGAAAGGTTCATCAATGCTAACTACTCCAAGATCGAAAAGGAATTTGGTCCAAAATCGGGAATACAATAAGTGCCCCGTTGCATGTTCTGATCCGCCGATATACAAATCCACAGCTCCCCAATAATCTGCTTTCGCCTTATCTACAAACACTGAATCATTTTTTGGATCCATGTAGCGGAAGAAATACCAGCTCGATCCGGCCCATCCCGGCATTGTACTCATTTCCAATGGAAATTCTCCCTCGGAAGTTTTGTGATTCCAGTCCTTTGCTCTGCCCAGTGGTGGTGCCCCATCTTCTGTTGGTAAATATTTGTCAACCTCAGGCAAAACCAAAGGCAAGTCTTTTTCATCAATCAAATAAGGCAAGCCGTCTTTGAAATAAACGGGGAGCGGCTCGCCCCAATAGCGCTGACGTGTAAAGATTGCATCACGCATACGATATTGGATTTTGCCTTTCCCGATACCTTTTTCCTCCAAAAATTCAATGGCCTTTAGAATCGCATCTTTCATGTATAGATTGGAGATAAAGCCCGAATTGATGATCAAACCTCCTTTTCCCGGGAAAGAACCTTTCTCCATAGAGCCTTCGATTACTTGACGAATCTCTAAACCAAAATGCATCGCAAAGTTGTAATCCCGCTCATCATGGGCAGGCACGGCCATTACTGCGCCAGTCCCGTACCCAGCAAGCACATAGTCAGCTACCCAGATTTGGACTTCTTCGCCATTGAAGGGGTTGATTGCATAAGAGCCAGTGAATGCACCAGAAATGGTTTTGACATCACTCATGCGCTCGCGTTCAGAGCGGTTTTTAGCTACTACGATATAGGCTTCTGCGGTACTGCGCTCATCTTCTGTGATCAATGTGGCTGCCAATTCACTTTCTGGTGCCAAAGCCAAATAGGTGACACCATATATAGTGTCCACTCGAGTGGTGAATACCTTGATAGTTTGGTTTGAATCTTTTACCTGGAAAACTACATCCGCTCCAATTGATTTGCCAATCCAGTTGCGTTGCATCTCTTTGATGGGCTCAGACCATTCGACTTTTTCAAGACCCTGAAGCAAGCGATCAGCATAAGCTGTGATCCGCATGGACCATTGCATCATTTTCTTGCGCTCGACGGGATGCCCTCCTCGTTCGGAGAATCCATCTTTTACTTCGTCATTGGAAAGTACGGTACCCAAAGCAGCACACCAGTTTACGGTAGTCTCTGCCAAGAAAGTCAGGCGGTACTTTAGAAGCATTTCCTGTTTTTCTTTTTCGGTAAAAGCCTTCCAGTCCAAATGTGAAAAAATAGGCGTTTCATCGTCGCAAACGGCCTTGACATTTTTATTTCCTTCTTTTATAAATCTAGAAGTCAACGAATCAATAGAAAGTGCTTTATCAGCATCCTGATCATAGTAGCTATTAAACAGCTGCATAAAGACCCATTGCGTCCATTGGTAATAGCTCGGATCAGAAGTTCGGAGTTCTTTGCTCCAGTCAAAGGCAAAACCAATATTTTTCAATTGCTCGGTGTAGCGGGCAATATTTTGTTCTGTAGTAACGGCAGGATGCTGTCCAGTTTGAATGGCGTATTGCTCAGCTGGAAGACCAAAGCTATCGTAACCCATTGGGTGAAGGACATTGAATCCTTTCAGCCGCTTAAATCTTGCAGTGATGTCTGAAGCAATATATCCTAGTGGATGGCCGACGTGTAACCCTGCACCAGAAGGGTAGGGGAACATGTCGAGCGTATAGAATTTAGGTTTGTCAGGATTTGGCTCAGCGAGGTAAGTTTGATTCTTTTCCCAGTATGCCTGCCATTTTTGTTCGATTTCCCTGAAATTGTATTCCGCCATGATTGAATTTTCGATGATATTTAAGCTAAACGATTGCAAAAATAGAAAATTCGAGCGGCTTTGGTGATCAATTTACCAATTCCTCTTGAGTCCTTTTTCTTTCCACTGGTCAATTTTATTCCAGATGATCCTAGCTTTTTACTACTTTCAAACTTAAATCAAACCACTAATCAGATGAATAACACATTCAAAATAGGATTGACAGCTATTTCGATAGCTATTCTTGGGATTTTGCCAGAGGCTTATTCCCAGAAGAAAATGTCTGCCAAGCAAATCGATGCTTTGAAGCAAGAAGCTGCAATGTTGGTCGAGCAAGACGCTAAAATGAGCCAAGTAATGGTAGATAAGATTTTCAGTTTTGCAGAGCTCGGCTTTCAAGAAGTAGAATCTTCGAAATATCTCACTGGTATTTTGGAGCAAAACGGATTCACTGTTGAGACGGGCGTTTCCGGAATCCCAACAGCATGGTTTGCGACTTGGAAGAATGGTGACGGTCCTGTCATTGCATTAGGTTCTGATGTCGATAATATTCCAAAGGCTTCCCGGTACCCAGGAGTGGCATATCATAAGCCGATTGTGGATGGTGCTCCCGGTCATGGCGAAGGTCATAATGCGGGTATTCCCTTGAATATTACCGCAGCATTGGCCGTAAAGAAAATCATGGAGCGTGAAAATATCGGGGGTACTTTGATTCTTTGGCCCGGAATTGCCGAGGAACTCGTTGCTGCGAAAGCTTGGTACACTCGAGATGGACTTTTTGATGATGTAGATATTTGCATTTTTACTCATGTGGGTGACAACCTTGGTGTAAGCTATGGCCAAGCATCTGGTACAGGTTTGATTTCTGTTGAATATACGTTCTCAGGCGAGGCTGCTCACTCTGCAGGATCACCATGGCGTGGAAGAAGTGCACTGGATGCTGCCGAGCTGATGAATGTCGGTTGGAATTACAAGCGGGAGCATTTGGATCCATTGAAGCGCTCGCATTCCATTTTCACCGATGCCGGAGATCAGCCCAACGTGGTTCCTTCCAAAGCTTCTATCTGGTATTATTTCCGGGATGTGAAGTATGATGGGATCATGGAGATGTACGAAATCGCAAATAAAATGGCTGAAGGGGCGGCTTTGATGACTAACACCGAAGTGACCTCAAAAATACTTGGAACAGCTTGGCCGAGACACTTTAATAAAGTGGTCGCTGAGAAGATGTATGCAAATATCTTAAAAGTGGGCTTGCCAAACTGGTCAGCCGATGATCAGACACTTGCAAAGGCAGTACAAATCGAAGTGAAGTCTAAGAATATTGAAGGCTTAGACACCAAATTAGATACACTTAGACTTCCGGTTAAAGTACCGATTTCTGGTGGATCAGATGATATCGGTGACGTTTCTTGGGTAGTGCCAACAGTGACTTTAAGATTTCCTTCGAATATCCCAGGCCTGCAAGGGCATCACTGGAGTAATGCGATAGCAATGGCTACTCCGATTGCTCACAAAGGGGTCACTGCCGGAGCCAAAGCTGAAGCAATGACGATATTGGATTTCCTACTTCAGCCAGAATTAGTGGATCAGGCTTGGGATTACTTCAGAAATGTCCAAACTAAGGAAGAAACTTATAAGCCAATGATCACTGCAGATGACATGCCTCCGATTTATCTCAATACTACTATTATGAATCAATACCGTCCACTTCTGGAAAAATTCTATTACGATGAGACGAAATACGGCACCTATCTGGAGCAATTGGGTGTGACTTATCCAACATTGAAAAAATAGCTCTTAAAGTTAAAAAGTTTGAAAGTGGTAAAGTTGAAAAACCTTGCCACTTTTTTGCTTTAAAACTTTCCAGCTTTAATTTTACCTTCGTATTTAATTAATCACAAGCGGTCGAATCACCCGCTTCATCAAAAATTCAAATGACAACAAAAGAACAAGTGGCTGCCGGCATATTTCTGCCCGTGATGGAAGCTTTTTACACAATACAAGGGGAAGGTAAGTTTACTGGACATTCGGCGTATTTCATCCGTATAGGGGGATGCGATGTGGGTTGTGTTTGGTGTGATGTCAAAGATAGCTGGGAAGCTGGAAAATGGCCAGTTTTGTCTATTGATAAAATAGTCGATGAAGCTTGTATCTATCCAGGAAGACTAGCTGTGATCACAGGCGGCGAGCCCTTACTCTATGATTTGGGGCCTTTGACCAAGCTTTTGAAAGAGAGAGGCTTTACCACTAACATCGAAACTTCCGGTGCTCATCCTTTTTCCGGGGATTTTGACTGGGTTTGTTTTTCCCCCAAGAAATTCAAAAAGCCACATTTGTCGATCTATGAAGAAGCGGATGAATTGAAAGTAGTGGTCTTTCATAAGAGCGATTTTGCATTTGCTGAGGAGCACGCAAAGCTGGTAAAAAGTGACTGTGAACTTCGCCTTCAGCCGGAGTGGAGTAAGGCAGACAAGTTTATGCCTGAAATCATCAAATACGTAAAAAATCAGCCATCTTGGAAAATATCCCTTCAAACTCATAAATTTATGGCTATACCTTAAACCCATGCGCCTGCTTTTCTTTGGAATTCTGTTTTTTTCAGCAGTTTTGACTGTACAGGGTCAGAGCTATTCTATTATTGATTCTAAAGCAATTAGGTATTTTACAGAGGCTGAGGAGCTTACTTTATCGAGAAGATATGATGCTGCTATTTTGAAATATCAAGAAGCAATCAATCGTGAAGCTTCATTTATTGAAGCCTATGTGAAGCAAGCTCAACTATTGATTACGCAAGGCAGGCTTGCAGAGGCAGAAAAAGTGACTTTGGTGGGCAAGAATAAACTAAAAGGCAAAAATGCCACATCCAAACTTGTAGCCGATGTAGGTTGGGTTTTTTCAAATCTTTATTTAAGACAAGGGAGATTTGATGAAGCGTACCAAGCATTCCAGGAAATAGACCCACTCCTAGATCAATCTTTTAAGTCCACTATATATTATCATGAAATGAAATCCAAGATGGATTTTATCCAATCCGAGCTTGGTAAGGTAATGGTGATCGAAAAGGAAATGTTGCCTAGCCCGCTAAATGAGTTTCGTTTGCAATACTTTCCTGTGTTGACAGCCGATGGAGAACAAATCCTATTTACCAAGCGAGATGGAACAGGAAATAATGATAAAGAAGATATTTATCGAGCATACCTCTCTTCAGATGGGAAGTGGTCCAAACCAAGCACAATTTCCGGCGCCATTAATTCGATTTATAATGAGGGCACCTGTTCGATCACCGCTGATGGGAATATCCTGATCTATACCTCTTGCGATGCTCCGGATACAGAGGGGAGTTGTGATCTTTACATTGCCTACAAGACAAACGGACTCTGGCAAAGTCCTAAAAACATGGGGAAGAAAGTGAATTCCAGGTCATGGGATTCGCAGCCTTCGCTATCAGCTGATGGTCGAATACTTTTCTTTTCCTCCAATCGAAAAGGAGGTTTTGGAGGAAATGATATCTGGTTTACCGTAAGGCAGAAAGATGGGATTTGGGCAGAAGCTAAAAATCTGGGTAATGTGATAAACACAGCGAAAGATGAGATCAGCCCATTCATATTTTTCAATAATGAGATTCTGTTTTTTGCCTCCGATGGACATGTAGGATTTGGAGGAATGGATATTTTATTGTCTAAGGTATCGGGAGGAGAGTTCACTACTCCTCAGAATCTTGGTCGACCGATCAACGATCAATTGGATCAAGTTGCATTATTTATTACTGCGCAGAAAGATTATGCCTATTTCACCGAACTGACAAATGAGGAGCAGGAAAATGACAGCGCTTTGTTGTACCGATTCAAATTCCCGGAAGAGATTTACCTGGGATCGAATTTGACAGTAACAGAAGGGATAATATTCAATTCAAAAACTGGACAACCAATAGAAGCCACGTTATCACTAGTTTCTTTGATCAATGATAGTACGCTGTATGAATTCAAGTCTGATGGGAAAACGGGAGAATTTATGATGCTCTACCCTGAAAAATCAGTGTCGGGACTCTATGTGGAAAAGAAAGGCTATGTCCCGAAGATTTTCAATGTAGCGCGGGATAAGCTTCAAAATGTAAAAGATCTTTTAATCGAATTGGATCCTGTAGCGCCGGGAATTGAATTTATTTTTGAAAATGTATTTTTTGAGTTTGACAGGTATGATTTGAAAAAGGAATCTAAGTCTTCACTTTCACGACTATTCAGTTTCTTAGTTGATAACCCAAATGTTAATATTTTGATAACAGGGCATACCGATAATATTGGCAGTTCGGTGTATAATATTCAGCTGAGTTTGCAGCGAGCGCAGAGTGTGCAAGAATATTTGGTAAATAAAGGTTTGCACCCGGCGCGAGTGATGGTCGAGGGCAAAGGTGACAAGATTCCAATAGTGCCAAACATTAACGCCCAAAACCAAGCATTGAACAGGAGAATAACAGTTAGAGTACTTTAAGGTGCTAGTTATAAGTGCACTCGCTTTTCAAACTTTTTATTTTTGTCAAAAATAGGATGAACTAATATTTTTTACACAGCTAAATTTATCTTAATTTGAGATTAAAATTCTATTTTGATATGCTAATAAGTAATAATATATCTCAAAAATTATATTAATACATATAATATTCTGTTAATATAATTTTTATAAAAATAAAATTCTGTAAACATGACTAAAAATTATTTTCAATGAAACTCAATATTTTTTTAACAAATTAACTTTTGTTGACGCTAAAATAACATTTAAAAAAGCGCCAGTAATTCTACTAATCCTACCAGAAGGAAATTTTATTTGGTGAAATCTAATTTTTTCAAAATTCTCAGAACTAAACCGTTCATCACATTTCTGTGTAATGCCATTGCTATAGATAAAATTTATGGATAACATTAAAAATATTTTCAACCATAATCAAATCAAATATGAGGAAAGTTTTACTTCTAGGT
>JBDNIP010000294.1:0-12927 GCA_041688245.1 Algoriphagus sp. | reverse complement strand
TTTACAATCTGATCTTAATCAACTTCCATCAACAACCTTGTGAAACTCGACAATACCAAGCTAGTAATGGCTGCTTAGAGTTTGGATATTTTTGACACCGATATTTTAAGGTTTTGACTGCTATAAATCGCACGTACAAATGCATAAGATGTCACCAAAACGGTATCGATTAATGCTGTATTTTATTTCCGTGCTAATCTTTCTTGAAAAATTTGATAATTAAGGAGGCCGAAGCCTCATTTCTATTATTTCCATAAATCCGCCGGATATGCTCCCGAATCATGCAAGCCTTTTAGCTCGTTGATCACCACCGGTTTATCTTCGGTATAGGTCACTCCAAACCAGGTTTTGCCGCCTTCCAAGATTTCAAAAGCAGCCTTGCCTTCCTGAATTAGGTTGTTTGCAACGGTAGGGATATAGAATTCTGATTTCAGATTGCTCTGATTGGCAGGAAGGAATTCGTTCCACATCCGCTCAATATCTGCAAAGACGTCTGCATGGAATCCCCAGAAGTTCATGCTTACTGGCGTGTTTTCTGCGATTTTGAGAGTTTCACTTTCGCCTCTGCTGAGGATTTGATCGCCTTCTCGAGCGATGGAAGTTCGCTCGATCATTCCGATCAGCTGCCCTTTGGTATTGGTTTCGCAAACTCCTCTACTGACTGTACCGTGCTCAGAAAGCACATTTTGGATCGCGTAGCCGACCATCGCGTGGAGGTCTGTTTTTACTTCAGTGGAAAGAAATTCCCCCAATACCTCAAAAGCCTCTTTTCCATAAAAATCATCAGCATTGATCACGGCAAAAGGTTCGTTGATTGCATCTTTTGCACAGAGTACTGCATGAGCAGTCCCGAATGGCTTCACCCGATCGGCTTGCTTCAATGCTGTAGGGACAAAACTATCCAAGGATTGAATTACCCAGTCTACTTCAATTTTCCCTTCGAGTTTGGGAAGGAATTTCGCTTTGGCTATATCTAGGATCTCTTCTCTGACGATAAATACGACTTTGCCGAATCCAGCTTGAATTGCATCAAAAATCGAATATTCTAGGATCGTTTCGCCACTGGGGCCAAAGCCATCTATTTGCTTATTTCCACCATAGCGGCTGCCCATTCCTGCGGCAAGTACTAAAAGAGTTGGTTTCTGAGTCATATTTTTTTTCTGAAATTCTAGTTAACCACTAAGTTCACTGAGATTTAGCGGAGAAACACGAAGATAATTCAATTGACGATTCCGACCGGAGCCGTGTTATTGCTCAAGTTCTAATTTTCTGTAATTCTCTGGAGCCTGATCCTCGTATCCTTTGTGAGACTTCGATTATTGTGTGGTTTTTATTAGAGAATCTAAAATTAAAGGTTTATCCACATAGGACAAGCATAGGTCTTATTTAATCGGTACAAGTTTGGTTTAAAAAAGAACTAGTTATTTGATTTTTTGTATGTTTTTTAATTTTCTAGGATGGTTTTAAATCAAAGTAATTTCTTTTGAGCAAATAATTTTAGCGTAAGGGGGTTAAAAATATCATAAAATTCATTTTTATTTAAAAATCTGATTACTTTAATGCCATAATCTTGACAAACCAACAACCTTATTGATAATATGAAAAAAATAGAAGCGATCATTCGAACCTCGCGCTTTGATCAGATACACAAATGCATCGCTGAATTGGGAGTGAAGTTTCTCTCCTTCTATGAGATCAAAGGGATGGGTTTTGAGCATGCACGTCAAGAGATGTACCGTGGCGTTTCCTACGAACCTGCTTACATCCCCCGTACCAAACTCGAGATTGTGGTACCAGATGACCAAGTCGATTCAGTGATCCAATGTATTCTCAAAGAAGGGAAAACTGGAGAAGTCGGAGATGGAAAAATCTTTGTCTTTGATGTCCTTGATGCCTACCGAATCCGAAACAGCGATGTCGGCGAGCAAGCACTTTAATCTTTTCCAAAAAAAATTACTCATCGAATCTATTTTACCCATGCAAGAATTATTCACTGTAAACAATCTATGGATGATGATAGCCACCATCTTGGTCTTCATCATGCACTTAGGATTTGCCAGTTTGGAAGCTGGACTCACCAGGTCAAAAAATACAGTCAACATTTTATTTAAGAATACCATTATTCCCGGAATCGGGATTTTGACTTACGCTTTTGTAGGATTCAATTTAATGTATCCGGGGGCTGACTACTCAGGTGCCTTCTTTGGATTTTCGGGTTTTGGCCTTGCGCTGCCCGAAGGATGGGATACTACCAATTACAGTGAGGGCTATACCTTCTTCACCGACTTTATTTTTCAAGCCATGTTCGCTGCCACAGCGGCCACTATCGTGTCCGGTGCAGTGGCTGAGCGAGTAAAGTTGGGGCCATTTATTACATTCTCCATTTTATATGTTGCGATTTGCTATCCTATAGTAGGGATGTGGAAGTGGGGTGGAGGATTTCTGAATACACTGGAAATGCCTTTTTATGATTTTGCAGGATCTACCATTGTGCACTCAGTTGGTGGCTGGGCAGCCTTAGTAGGCGCTTATTTGTTAGGCCCTAGAATTGGGAAATACACTGCTAGCGGAATGAAAGCAATCCCAGGCCATAATATTCCTCTTGCAGTAATCGGAGTCTTTTTACTTTGGTTTGGCTGGTTTGGGTTTAATGGAGGTTCTGTCCTAAGTGCAAATCCAGGGTTAGTATCCAAAGTTTTCGTGACGACTTCTATTGCTGCATCTGCCGGTGCATTTGGAGCTTTGATCATCTCTTATTTGAAATTCAAAACTTACGATATCACCATGGTGCTGAACGGGATTCTGGCTGGTTTAGTGGGGATTACTGCCGGTGCGGATCAGATGGGAGTTGGCGAGTCAGCAATAATTGGTTTTATCGGTGGAGGCCTAGTGGTTTTTGGAGTGGTCTTTTTTGATAAAATCAAAATCGATGATCCAGTTGGGGCGATCTCTGTCCATTTGATTGGGGGAATCTGGGGCACCTTAGCTGTTGGACTCTTCGGTGATTTGGCAGGGCTGAGCCAGGTAGTCTCCCAGCTGATTGGAATCGGTTCGGTAGGTTTATTTTGTGTAGCCTTTGCCTGGATTATTTTCTTTACGTTGAAAAAGACGATTGGGATCCGGGTAGATGAGAAAGAGGAAATCGAAGGCTTGGATATTAATGAGCACGCAATGCGGGCTTATCCTGACTTTGCTGCAAAAGATTAAATGAAAAAATGAATCATTTGATTATCCGAAATGATACCAATAAACTTTTTTTCTTTGCTTATCTGGCGAGAAGACCTACCAAAATGAGGCGGGCCTATGAAGGTGGGTAGGCTGATGACGGACAAATAGCCATTGAAAGGAGTGAAGGCAATACTAGTGTTTACTTAATATTAGATCGCTTTTCTCCTTTTGCTGGTTCAAGTACGGATATATGTCTGAAATTATATTAACAAGCCCCGGTTGGAAAAGCGGGGCTTGTCAGGTTAGATGGCTAATTTAAAGTAGCGATTGAGGATAGATTCGTGGACCTGTCCAAACATCGAGTAACACCAGTCTTTGAATTCTTTGATCTCTGTAGGTAAAATAAAGAGAAGTCCCTTTCGAAGTTCTCGTTCAAAAAGATATCTAGAGAAGCTAACTTTTTCCAAAATAGTCTTGACGTATTCTATCATAGTTTAAAGAGTTTAGAGTGTATTAACGGATTTTAAGTTTGCAAACGAATGCTTTTCAATTGATGTTGCGTTATTTTAGAAATTAAAAGAATAGAATAATCGCTATTTTCGCAACTATGGATAAAACGATCGCCCTTTTCATTTTCATATGTTTTTCTTTCCTGTCCATAAATAATGGGCTAGCGCAAGAAGTAAATATTGAGCTGGGACCCGGGGAAATAGGATTGAATGAAATATTTATAATTAAGGTAACGCTCTCTGACGAGAAAATCAAATCTCATGACCAGTTTCCGGAAATTCCCGGATTTCAAAAGCAGGGAATTTCACAGTCTTCCTCAATGAATCTGATCAATGGTCAAATGAGCAGCTCCACTAGTATCGTTCAGTACTATAAGCCTTCTAAAAAAGGGAATTTTACATTACAAAGTTTTGAAATTGCCATTAATGGAATAGCCTATTACTCAGATGGAAAGCGAATCGTAGTTACTGATTCGGTGACCTCCAGTGGTCTTGGAGGAGGTTCTGGATTTGACCCTTTCGCAGATTTTTTTGGCAGAACCTCTTCCGATCAACCTGAATTTGTGGAGTTGGATGACGATGCTTTCTTCTCCGTTTCAGTTGACAAAGAGCAGGTCTACCAAGGGGAGGGATTCAATTTAAGTTTGGCGTTTTTCATGTCAGAAGCCAATCAAGCACCTTTACAATTTTTTGAACCAGGCAAGCAATTGGATGCTATTTTGAAAAAAATAAAGCCTACAAATGCTTGGGAGGAGAATTTTAATGTCAGTAACATTGAACCCGAGGAAGTAACAATCAATGGAAAAAGGTGGACAAAATTTAAAGTGTATGAGGCAACTTTCTTTCCTTTCTCTGAAGGGAAAATTGAGATTCCAAGGATTCCCTGGGAAATGATCAAGTATAAAGTAGCTAAGAATCCCTCTTTCTTTGGGGCAAATAGACAAGAGGATTTTAAGACTTTCTATTCCAGTCCAAAGACCATTTCTATCGTTCCTTTGCCTCCGCATCCTTTGAAGAATGAGGTCAGTGTCGGACAGTTTCAACTACGGGAAAATATCACCACAATTGAGGTGGAAACTGGTCAAGGCTTCGATTATAACTTTGGGATCTCTGGAGTGGGTAATATCAATGCCGTTTCGGCACCAAAACGAATCCCGACTGCAAACCTCAATACTTTTGATCCAAATGTGAGACAACAGATCAACAGGGGGTACGGCAGAGTTTCTGGGATTAAAGATTTTAATTATTACATCACTTTCACAGAGGCTGGAGAATACGATCTCTGGAAAAATTTCGAATGGATTTATTTTGATCCATCTCGATCGGTTTACGATACACTCAAGTCCGCTGCTATAATAAGAGTAGTGGGAGAGAGTAAAACTAATGAGTCTATATCTTCTCAACGGCTAGGGGGTCTTTATGATCGTATCGTAATTGAGGATAATAGATTTTTGAACGAAGAATATAAATATTACTTTACCATAGCTACTAATATCTTTTTGATGGTTTCAATGATTTTACTGGCAATTTTGATTTTAAGAAAAAAATAATGGGGAATTCATTTGGGAAGCTTTTCAAGATCACCACTTTTGGTGAATCGCACGGAATAGCTTTAGGGGTAATTATTGAAGGCTGCCCAGCCGGATTAGCGATCGATCAAGCTCAGATTATTGCTGAGATGCAGCGAAGGAAACCTGGTCAATCAAAGATCACCACCCAACGAAAGGAAGAGGATGAGATTGAAATTCTCTCGGGAGTTTTTGAGGGAAAAAGCACAGGCACTCCTATCGGTATAGTCATTCGAAATGCAGATCAGAAGAGTAAGGATTATTCGCACATTGCAGACAAATTTCGTCCTTCGCATGCAGATTTTACTTACTATGAAAAATACGGTATCCGTGATTATCGCGGAGGAGGTAGAAGTAGCGCGCGTGAAACTGCTGCAAGAGTGGCAGGAGGCGCAATAGCAAAGCAATTTCTAGCCACTAAAGGAATCTCCATCCAAGCTTACGTATCACAAGTCGGAGATCTGAAGCTAACCAAGGATTATAAAACTTTGAATTTAGCAGAGGCTGAAAATAATATGGTCCGCTGTCCGGATCCAGAAACCGCAGAGGCGATGATCGCTTTGATTGATTCTGTTCGGCTTGATCGTGATACAATTGGAGGAGTTGTTTCCTGCGTAATAAAAAATGCACCCATTGGACTTGGTGAGCCTGTTTTCGACCGTCTTCATGCGGAACTGGGTAAGGGTATGCTAAGTATTAACGCTGTCAAAGGTTTCGAATATGGAAGTGGCTTTGAAGGTGTTGCGATGCGTGGGTCTGCTCATAACGATTCAATTGTGAAAGAGGGCGATGTAGTCAAAACTGCTACAAACCATTCTGGCGGGATTCAAGGTGGAATCTCAAATGGAGAGGATATTTATTTCAGAGTGGCATTCAAACCAGTGGCCACGATTATGCAAGATCAGACTTCTATAAATGAAGCAGGAGAATCGGTGATCGTGTCGGGGAAAGGGCGACATGATCCCTGTGTAGTACCGCGAGCAGTGCCGATCGTGGAAGCAATGGCAGCATTAGTCATTGCCGATTATCTTTTGTTATCCAAAACCAATAAACTTCAGGGTAATTAAACCTTTTCTCATGTCAAAAAAAATACCTTTGCATACCCAGATTATTATCGGACTTGTTCTAGGTTTGATTTTTGGATTAGTAGTTATCAGGACTTCGATACCCAACTCTTTCACACTAGATTATGTCAAACCTTTCGGAACAATTTTCATCAATGGATTGAAAATGATCGCCGTTCCTTTAGTATTAGCTTCATTGATAGTGGGAGTTTCTAATTTGGGGGATATTTCTAAGTTGAGCCGAATTGGAGGAAAAACCATTGGTATTTATATCGCAACCACTCTGATAGCGGTCAGCACCGGTTTGATTTTAGTGAATGTATTCGAACCGGGTAATAGTCTGCCTGTGGAAACTCGAGAAAGTCTCATGAGCCTCTACGAGGGTGATGCTGAATCCAGAGTAGATCAAGCGGCAGAGCTACAAAAACAAAGCCCGTTACAACCGCTCATTGAGATAGTTCCAGATAATTTTTTCAAAGCCACTACCGATAATTCGTCCATGCTTCAAGTAGTGTTTTTTGCAATCCTGGTCGGTATAGCACTGCTCCAAATTTCAAAAACTAAGGCAGATCCTGTAATTCATTTTTTCGATGGCTTGAATGAGGTCATCATTCAGATAGTCAACTACATTATGATGGTTGCCCCATATGGAGTTTTCGCTTTGATGGCTTCTCTGATTGTCGAGATTGCTGGTGAAAATCCTGATTCAGCAGTTCAGTTGTTGATGGCCTTGCTTAAATATAGCTTAGTCGTGGTTGGAGGCCTTCTAATTATGATCTTGGTTGTTTATCCTGCGATTTTGATGGCTTTCACTAAAGTGAGGTATAAAGATTTCTTTAAAGCAATGAGGCCTGCACAACTTTTAGCGTTCTCCACTAGCTCCAGTTCTGCCACCCTTCCGGTGACCATGAAGCAAGTAGAGAAGGAGCTGGGGGTTTCAGAAGAAGTTTCCAGTTTTGTATTGCCATTAGGAGCCACTGTCAACATGGACGGGACTAGTCTATATCAAGGGGTTGCAGCTGTGTTTATTGCGCAAGCTTTGGGAATGGAGCTAAGTATTACCCAGCAATTGATGATCGTGCTCACTGCAACTTTAGCTTCAATTGGATCGGCGGGTGTCCCCGGCGCAGGTTTGATTATGCTGATTATTGTATTGGAATCCATCGGAGTACCAGCTGCTGGAATTGCATTGATCATTGCTCCTGATCGGATTTTGGATATGTTCAGAACAGTAGTGAATGTAACTGGGGATGCAGCAGTGTGCACTATCGTTGCAAGTACGGAAGGGGAACTTCCAGATGGATTGCTTCGTAAATCAAATCCATTAACAGCTAATGAAAGTGTTCAGGATGCTTAAATTTAAATACTAATTGCTACTGAAAAAGGCTGCTCTATTTACTTAGAGCAGCCTTTTTTGAATAGATTCATTGATTTTATTTCAGACTGCCAGTCATCTCTTCAGGTTTTACCCAGTCGGTAAACTGCTCTGATGTCAGCAGGCCAAGTGCGATAGCGGCATCTCGAAGGCTCGTACCTTCCTTATGGGCTTTCTTTGCGATAGCAGCTGCATTTTCATAGCCGATATGTGGATTCAATGCAGTCACCAGCATCAATGAGTTTTCTAAGTGTCGCTGTATCATTGGTCCATTTGGCTCGATTCCAATGGCACAGTTATCATTGAAAGATACGCAGGCATCTCCTATCAATCTTGCTGATTGGAGGAAATTGGCTGCGATCATTGGCTTGAACACATTCAATTCAAAATGTCCGTTGGAGCCACCTATGGAGATTGCCACGTCATTGCCCATCACCTGAGCGGAGACCATGGTTATGGCTTCCACTTGAGTAGGATTTACTTTTCCTGGCATGATTGAAGATCCTGGCTCATTTTCAGGGATCAATATTTCCCCGATTCCAGATCGAGGACCTGAGGAAAGCATTCGGATATCGTTGGCTATTTTCATCAGAGATACTGCCAATTGCTTTAGTGCACCGTGAGATTCAACCATCCCATCGTGGGCGGCAAGTGCTTCAAACTTATTTGGAGCGGTCACAAACGGAAGACCTGAAAGCGTTGAAATTTTAGCGGCGACCAATTCAGAATAGCCTTGTGGCGTATTCATCCCGGTTCCCACCGCAGTGCCTCCGAGCGCAAGCTCTGAAAGATGCGAAAGGGTATTCTTCACTGCACGAATACCATGATCCAATTGCGCCACGTAGCCGCTAAACTCTTGGCCAAGTGTCAAAGGAGTCGCATCCATAAAGTGGGTACGTCCGATCTTCACCACGGCCTTGAAAGCTTTTGCCTTGGCGTCAAGTGTATCTCGAAGTTTTTGTACACCAGGAAGAGTCGTCTCGACCACCATCTTATAAGCTGCAATATGCATGGCAGTCGGGTAGGTATCATTGGAAGATTGAGACTTATTTACATCATCGTTAGGATGGATTTTCTTTTTAGTATCCTTTAAAGAACCTCCTAAAAGTACGTGAGCCCGGTAAGCAATTACCTCATTCGAGTTCATATTGGATTGGGTTCCGGAACCTGTCTGCCAAACAACCAAAGGAAATTGATCGTCGTGTTGGCCTGTTAAAATTTCGTCGCAGACCTTACTGATGATTTCAGCCTTGTCAGCTTCCAAAACACCGAGTTCTGCGTTGGTTTGAGCAGCAGCTTTTTTCAGGATAGCAAAAGCTCGAATGATCTCAATCGGCATTCGATTTTTCTCACCACCGATTCTAAAGTTGTTGATGGATCGCTGAGTTTGCGCTCCCCAATATTTATCTGCAGGCACCTCAACCGGGCCCATGGTATCTTTTTCTATACGAATACTCATTGCTATGATTTATTGATTGGAAATTCTGTTTGCTAAACTACTGTCAAATTCCTGATCTCGAAAAGATGAAAGATATAATGTTCTGCTTGCTAAGCTTTGAGCTTTCAATCTTTCATCTGGAAATTAAGATGCGTATTAAATATTTCCCGAGAGATTTTTACTTGCCTATTAAAGAAAAACAACGCTACAAAATAATTCAAAGCTGTCAACCCAAGAGCCGCTGTAGCATAGAGGTAGTTTGGAGTGACCAAGATATAGAAAGCTGAAGCAGCCAATAAGATAACAGTCCAAAAGCTCAAAAAGAAAAAAGCTCCCGGGAATAGCTTGTAACGAAGAAAAAGGATACAACCTCGAGGAGTTTCCTCTATTTCTCCCAAGAGAAGTGGCAAGAAAGTATCTCCACGAGTCACAACCTTGGATATTTTAAATCCACTCTGCCCAACTATTCCATTGAAAAAGAAATTCTGATCTTGTTGAGTCCTTCTGTCCAAATAATTTACCTCTACGGTGACTTTACTCAACTGTGAAAGCACTTCCTTTTTGGACAAGATACTTACCAAGATTTCACTATGATAAGGCAAGAGTTTCAAATTAGATTATTTAACTGCGATACAAGAGACTTCCACATTGACATTTCTGGGAAGCTTACTTACCTCCACTGTCTCCCTAGCTGGAGGATTGGATTTGAAATATTGTCCATAAGCCTCGTTGATGGTTCCAAACTCATCCATATTTTTGATGAAAATAGTACACTTTACTACGTCGTCAAATGAAAAATCTGCCGCTCTGAGAACAGCTCCCATGTTTTTCATTACGGCATGAGTCTCCTCGGTGATGTTTTCATTGAGTAACTCTCCCGATTCAGGATCGAGTGCAATATTTCCGGAAACATAAAGTGTGTTTCCTGCTAAAACTGCTTGGGAATAAGGTCCAATTGGCTCCGGTGCATCTTTCGTAAATATGATTTGATTTGCCATTTTTTGATTTTTTCAGTGTAAAATAAAGAACCTTACAAGTTCTGTTTAAGTTTTTTTATTTGACAACCGACAACCGATTACTTTGCTTTCGCTTCATTCCAATATACATCCATTTCCGCAAGGGTCATTTCTGAAAGTGGCTTACCGCTATTTTTGGCTGCATTTTCCAAGTATTGAAACCGTTTGATGAATTTTAAATTGGTTCGCTCTAGTGCTTCCTCAGGATTGATATCGATAAATCGAGCATAATTAATCAATGAAAATAACAAATCACCAAACTCACCAGCGGCTTTTTCCCGATCGATTTCAGCATCGGTTGCTACATTGAATTCATCTTTGAACTCCTGCATTTCTTCTTCAACTTTTTCCCAGACTTGATGTTTTTCTTCCCAATCAAAACCTACGCCTCGGGCCTTCTCTTGAATCCGCATGGATTTGATCAAAGCGGGAAGTGACCGCGGTACTCCTCCTAACACAGATACATTCCCTTTTTCCTGAAGTTTGATCTTCTCCCAATTTTGCTTTACGGCTTCTTCATTGTCTGCTTTCACATTTCCATAAATGTGTGGATGTCGCCGTATCAATTTTTCACAAAGCGAGTCGATCATCGTTTTCATATCAAAATTCCCTTCTTCCGAACCGATTTTGGCATAAAATACGATGTGCAACATCAGGTCACCAAGTTCCTTTTTAATTTCTTCAGGATTTCCTTCTAAAATTGCATCTGAAAGTTCAAATGTTTCTTCGATCGTTAAGTGTCTGAGACTTTCGGTAGTTTGATTTTTATCCCAAGGGCATTGAGCTCTCAGCTCATCCATGATGGTCAATAATCGATCAAAAGCAGCTAATTGATCTGTTCGGGAACTCAAATTTGACATGGGGCGTGAAACTATGCGGGAAGTATGGACGTTTTCGAAGTAAAGGTTTAAATTTGCGCAATAAAATTCGTTATGGCAACTCTATTTCTCACACTTGGCTTCATTGCAATGTTCTTCATTCTAATGTCTGTTAGGCTTCTGTTCCTTAAGAATGGAGAATTTAAAGGTACTTGCGCTTCGCAAAATCCATATCTCAACAAAGATGGCGAGGCTTGCACTTATTGTGGTAAAACCGTAGATTCAAGCAGTTCTTGTGGAAACCCGGATAACGAAGTGGACAAGGTCATGGCCAAGTTCAAGTAATTCAACTTTAAATCCAGTTTCGGAATTTTTCACCTAATAAAATATCATACGTGTCGCTTATCAAATCAATCTCTGGAATCAGAGGGACTATCGGGGGAAAGCCTGGCGATGGGTTAACTCCCGTTGATGTCGTCAAGTTTGCTGCTGCCTATGGGGCATGGATGCTTGAGCAAACTAATAATCCGAAAATAATAATAGGAAGGGATGCCCGAATTTCCGGAGATATGGTCTCCAGACTTGTCTCCGCTACTTTGCAGGGTCTGGGAATCGATGTTATTGACTTAGGATTGAGTACTACGCCTACCGTGGAGCTCGCTGTCCCATTGGAAAATGCAGGTGGAGGAATCATCCTTACGGCAAGTCATAATCCAATCCAGTGGAATGCGTTGAAACTTTTAAATTCCAAAGGGGAGTTTATATCTGATGAGGAGGGGAAATCTATTCTTGAAAAAGCTGAGAAGGAAGACTTTATTTTCGCAGAAGTAAAGAAACTTGGTAAATATTCTCAAATCGACGACTACATGGATCGCCACATTCAGCATGTGTTGGATTTGGAATTGGTGGATGTAGAGGCAATCAAAGCAAGAAATTTCAAGATTGTAGTGGATGGGGTGAATTCTACTGGCGGAATCGTGGTGCCTCGCCTACTTCGTGCACTCGGAGTAGAAGTGATTGAGGAGATGTACTGCACTCCTGATGGTCATTTCCCGCATAATCCTGAGCCATTACCAGAGAATCTTCGGGACATTTGCCAGAAACTTGAAAGGGGAAGCTTCGACCTTGGGATAGTAGTCGATCCAGATGTAGATCGATTGGCTTTTATCAATGAAGATGGATCTCCTTTTGGAGAAGAATATACCTTGGTTGCGGTAGCGGATTACGTGCTGTCGAATACTAAAGGTAACACAGTATCTAATCTGAGTTCGACTCGTGCACTTCGTGATGTGACGGAAAAAAGAGGGGGATCTTACACTGCAGCAGCAGTAGGCGAAGTCAATGTGGTCAACCAGATGAAAGCCGTGAATGCAGTGATCGGTGGTGAAGGAAATGGCGGAATCATCTACCCTACCTCTCACTACGGTCGTGATGCTTTGGTGGGCATCGGCTTGTTTTTGACTCATCTAGCAAAATTTGGTAAGACTATTTCTAGACTTCGCGCAAGCTATCCGAACTATTATATCTCAAAGAATAAAATTGAATTGACTCCCGAAATAAATGTGGATAAGATTCTCTTGGAGATAAAAGAAAAGTATAAAAAGTACCAAATCAACGATATCGATGGTGTAAAAATAGATTTTGAAAAGGAATGGGTACATTTGAGAAAGTCAAATACGGAACCGATTATCCGCATTTATTCGGAATCGGAATCTGAAGCTACCGCAAACCACCTTGCAAAAAAGATCATGCAGGACATCAAAGAGGTGGTCAGCGCTTCACTAACTTGATCTAAAAGACTGTTCCCAATAAATCAGGGAATCCCCCAAAAATCCTAACGCGAATGAAAGTTTATTTAGATAATGCCGCCACCACAGCTATAGATGATCGTGTGATTGAAGCTATGCTGCCTTTTATGAGAAACCATTATGGCAACCCTTCTTCTGTTCACAGTCATGGCAGAGAAGTTCG
>JBDNIP010000293.1:0-3132 GCA_041688245.1 Algoriphagus sp. | reverse complement strand
GTGTTGATCGGCTACAACACGATTTTAGGGACGGATGAATTAGGTGAACCGGTCCGACTGCTCTCGGAAACCATATTGAATGGAACTATCGTGATGATCCTCGTGACTTGCACGGTCGCGTCACTCGAAGCTCAAAAAGGCGCAAAAAATATTGCAATGGCAGAATCGCCACTCGATAGCAACACTAATTCCGAGATCCCAGAGCGAATCTTAATCCCAGTTCGAAATCAGGAAACTTCGGATGAATTGATCAATCTCAGCATCCTGATCCAATCGCCCAAAAAGCAGGCGAGTATGTACGCCTTGAGTATTATCAATCCGGATCTGCAGGATTCCGGTGCTGAAATGAAGGCTCAAAAAACGCTAAACAAAGCTTCTGAGACTGCTGCTGCCACAGATCACTTTCTTTATGAATTACTTCGCTATGATACGAGCATCGAGCATGGGATATCAAGCGTAATTCATGAGAACAAAATTACTGACCTGATTCTGGGACTTCACGAAAAGCAGGGAATGAGTGACAGTTTCTTGGGAAATCTCACCGAAAACCTCCTCAGACGAAGCAATACCACCACTTACATTTACAAGCCTAATCAACCTTTTGAGACGCATCGAAGGCATTTGGTTTTTATTCCTCCCGGAGCGGAGCATGAATTGGGCTTTCCTTTTTGGCTGGTAAAAGTCTGGAATATTGCACGAAATACCGGTGCACGAATGATCTTTTACCTTTCAGAAAGCACTCAAGTTTACATCCTCGATATCCTGAAAAATCATCCCATCCGACTGGAATTTCGGGCTTTCCCAGACTGGGGGGAATTGGGGAATCTAAATATTATACTGAAACCCGATGACAATCTAATCATGGTACTAAGCCGAAAAGGTGAAGATTCCTATCACCCTAAAATGGAGGCCATCCCTGAATTGATCAGTAATTTTCTGAAAAACCACAGTTTTATTTTGATCTATCCCAACCAACCTAACTCAAGCGGACTGAACAGTTTAGAAATGATTCATGGCTCACTACTTGGGCCTATAGAGCGGTTGGATTTTATCAGTAAGCTAATTTCTAGCCTATTTAGAAAAAAATAACAGTTTTTTAGTGTTTAAAAAAGTAACCAAAGGTATATCTAGTTACATTAGACTATGTATTTTGTTTCCCTGCTACGATTGTCTTTCTTTTTACTCTTTTCAGCCGGTGTATTTACTTATGGCTTTGCCCAACAGCGACCTGAATTGGATAATGCCTTGCTAGTCAAAATCTCTCCTTTATCATTTCTTGAACCCGAGACTATTGTGATTCAGGGGGGTATAGAATATTTTTTCAGTCCTAAATTCAGCATTCAATCTGAAATTGGATTCAACGTAGGAGTCTTTGGCCTTCCTTCCGGGCGTGGCAAAAATGAGGATTTTTCATTGTGGAGAAGCAAAAATGAATTGAAATTTCACGTTAAACAGTTCTACCTGGGATTTGAGTTATTCATTGTCCAGAAGGATTTCATTAGATCTGATGATTCCTATTCGGCCTCTAATGTCGCCACTTGGTATAATACTGCTCGAATTAATTTCCAAGTATTTGGTACCGGTTTGAAGTTTGGTCATCAGGCTTATATATCTGATAATATCTTGCTCGATTCATTTGTGGGATTTGGGTTTCGGGGCAGGTATCGTGAAATCGACGTGATTGAACTTTCAGCCTTTCAGAGTAGTGAGTATTTCGAAGAAACCTTTTTTGGAAGTAGCCGATATAACTTTGAGGGATGGGACTCAGTACCTCACATTACACTAGGAGTAAAAATCGGGATCTTAACAGGGAAACAGGATTGATGAAAATATTTCAAATGAGCCCAAGGCAAATCATCCAAGTTGTACTCACTCTTTTATTCTTTAATGTATCCGCTTTGGCTTTTGCACAGCAAAATTCAGAACTAGCTAACCGCTTATTGATCAAATTCTCTCCTCTTTCTTTATCCGAACCAGAGACCGTGGTCTTTCAGGGTGGGCTGGAATACTTTTTCAGTCCGAAAGTCAGCATTCAATCAGAGATTGGGTTGAACGGAGGAGTCTTTGGAGTCCCATCCGGAAGGCGCAGAAACGAAGATTTTTCATTATGGCGAAGTAAAACTGAAATTAAATTTCACCAGAAAGAATTTTATTGGGGGTTCGAATTTTTCTTTGTTCAGAAAGATTTGATCCGTAATGATGATTCTTTTACACCTTTCCAACAACAGATTTGGTATCAACAAGCGCGCATCGACTTTGAAGTATATGGTGCCGCTGTTAAGTTTGGGAGGCAGGTTTTCATCAGTAATAATATCCTTCTGGACTTTTTTACAGGATATGGATTACGCTCTCGCTACCGGGAAGTGACTGTTATTGAATTGTCCAATAGGCAACAAGGAACGAGTTTTTCTGGACAAAATAATCCCTTCAATGAACGATACCGCTACCTTGGCTGGGATTATATTCAGCACCTTTCTCTTGGAATGAAAATGGGTTTCCGGATTGGAAAGAAAAATAGAATTCCTGACTTGAAGTAGCTATTAACAACTTTAGCTGCATCTTATTCACCCTGATTTTTCTGGGAATTCCAGGCCTAGTGAGTGCTCAAAAAAACCAAGGTCTCGACAATCGCTTATTGATCAAATATTCTCCCTTAGCTCTTGCAGAATTGGAGACGGTTGTACTCCAAGGTGGAATCGAATATTTCCTAAACGACAGCTTGAGTTGGCAGGGCGAAATTGGATTGAACTCGGGTGTATTTGGAGCCAATGCCGGAAGGGATCAAACTTCAGATTTTTCATTTATCCGCTTTCGTACCGAAGTCAAATGGTATCTACCAAGTAGCTATGTAGCAGCAGAAGTCTTCGTATTGGCCAAAGACTTTGATCGCCAAAATGATTTCTTTTTCAATGGAGAGACTAATATAAGCTACAAAACCGCAAACATTCGCTATTTCTCCACCGGCGCTATGGCAAAAATCGGTTCGCAAAAATTTATAGGAAAGCGGGTGCTATTTGATAAATACATCGGATTGGGCTTTCGGGTGAATCAAAACGGGGTCAATATTTTAGAAGGAGGGGCTATTGGTGGAGATGGCCCTTCTCCTATTCTGGAAGATAAGTATCGAAGTCT
>JBDNIP010000292.1:0-4413 GCA_041688245.1 Algoriphagus sp. | reverse complement strand
CAGATACTGGAGCCGTTGAAACAACGGTAAAAGCATCAAATTGGTGAATGTAAATAGCTCGAATCTTAACCCGCGTAGGGTTTGGTCAAGGAATACATCGATAAAGATTTCGTTCTTCCAACAGGTAAGTGTACTACTTTCTTAGATTTGGCTGACTGTATTGGTATTCATGTCAAAGAAATATCTAAAACTGAGGATAGAAAATTTTCAATCTCAAGTAGATCCGCAGTGCTATAAGTAACTTAAAGAAATACCTGCAAATCTGCTGAATGATAAATGAAGGACTGATGCTGCATGCTTTGGACAAGTTGTGTTTTAAGATCATCAGAAAACTTGTTGGTGTAAAAGTTTTTGACCAACTCACTGTTGCTTCAATTTATCTTCACCGGTATCCTTGATGCTAATTATATTATTTCAAATTGATTTCAGATTTTTCTAAAAATGCCTTTGATTGAAAAATCGTTTAAGTATCAAATATCACAGAAAAACCAATTAAAGCGGCCTATGAACTAAAAATATTTTTAATTAAAATTGCGATAATTTAATAAATGACTTTAATTATCAAAAAATAAGCTGGAGAAAATTGAAAATATTATTTTATATTTTCTAAAACCATATCAATTTATTACAATTGTGTCAAAAAAATATTATTATTATTGTTGTATTGATATTTTAATAAATAGAAAAAAACCATGCGGATCATGGTTTAATAAATGAAACCGCATGGTTAGATCATGTTACTTAGGCATGAGTACGGAATCAACCACATGGATGACACCATTTGATGCTTCAAGATCTGCTGCAGCAATTGTTGCAGCATCTACTTGTACACCATCACCAATAGTAATTGTTACTTCTTGACCGTTAACAGTTGCAGCTTTCTGTCCATTGGATAAATCTGTAGACATAACCTTACCAGCTACTACATGGTAAGTAAGAATGGCTGCTAATTTTTCTTTGTTCTCAGGCTTTAAAAGTTCCTCTAACGTACCTGCTGGTAGTTTTGCAAATGCTTCATTTGTTGGAGCAAAAACTGTAAACGGTCCTGGACCGCTAAGTGTATCTGCTAAACCTGCAGCTACAACGCCGGCTACTAATGTGCTAAAATCTCCATTTTCTGATGCAATCTCTACGATGTTTTTCATTTTAATATATATTTTGTTGTGTGTTGTTAGAACGGCAAGCGCCAAGTATTGTTCAGATAAATTTTAATAAAAAAATAGGATTAATGAAGACAGTGGGCCGATATTTTTAAAAGAATGAATTAATCTGAATTCTTAAGCAATTAACAAACTGTTTTTTAAAATATTGTGTCTAGTAAAAAGATGAGCTGTAAAGATCTTTTGATAATAATTCTATATTACCTCGACTTACTTTAAAATCTGCTATTATTTTTTTCATCTGTCACAGAGGTAAGGAATGAAGGAAATGCAAAGGTCTTACGGAAAGACTATTCATAGGCTAAGAGTCTTGTGAATTCCATTATTTACAAAGCTAAGTTTAATTTGAAAATATCGATTTACGTAGTTTATTTGAAAAATTCGTCCTTCTCAAGGTAAGATATAAAGTAGTAACGGTACTTTCTTTTGTGATATTGGAATTAGTCGATATTAGTGATCAAAAAATCTTCTTAAAAAGAGCCTCTGTTAAAGTTAGTAGGCTACACTTGGTTCAAATAACTAATTGATTATATCTGAAGAGATGTGAAAAATACTAACTTTTAGGTATCACCAAAAATAATATCTTTCCCCAAAGTAACATGCGAAATAGTTCTAGGCAACTATTTTGATGATGAGTCGTTAAAAAATTAAGATTTAAATAATTGTAAAATACTCAATACTACAATTAGTTTTAGCGGCACTAGTTTAAACAATCTTGAAATTGTAAAACTAAAATAAATTTCATTTTTCTGATTTAGTTTATTTTTATCTTTTCCTCTTCCAAGAATTCAGTCAATAATAACTAAATATTCTAAAATAAGTAAAAATGAAAATTCAATTTAATACTGACAAAAATATTAGCGGCGATGAAAGGAGTGATCAGCACTTTACTTCTTTAATATTAAAATCTTTAGACCGGTTTCAATCCCTTGTTACAAGAGTAGAAGTTCATTTATCAGACGAAAATGCAGGAAAAAATGGGATAAATGAAATAAAATGTATTTTGGAAGCAAGAATCGAAGGCAAGCAGCCGATTGCAGTCTCCTCGCAAGCAGACACCATTGAATCAGCGTTTTCTACTGCACTGGACAAAATGAAAAGTTCTCTTGAAACTATCGTAGGGCGAATGCAAGACCATTAAAGTAAGATTGGTAAATGCAAATCAAACATTTGAGCAGATTAAGTTTTAGAGTTTTTAACAGATTAGAATAAAATTAAAATGTGTATCGGCAATTGCACTAGGAAAAGTCAAAAAGCTGCTTAACATGTGGTAAACACTAGCATTACCGATACTTCTTCCGATGGCTGGAACGTCATCGACCTGCCTCGCTGTTGCTTGTATTTCAGCCAGTTAAGTTAAGCAAAGAAAAAGAGGTCATTGATATCATTGAGGATAATGATAAAATTAATATATCATCAGAGTTAAATCATCAATATATCAGTGTTGTGTCAAACGGTCTATTGATTTTTAGGAAATGCTTCAATGAATTTCATGGGAATAATGAACACACATAAAGATTTTAATACTTGGATAAAGCACTGCTGTGTCAGCGTAACTGATATATGATAAAAACTAATCATTATGCTTAAAAATTTTATTTTTCGTTCAGTGAAGAAAACTTTCAGTAATATTGAGATCCTCAAGGCTAATAAAGAATAACAATGGCATGATAATTATTATAAACTTATTGTTGGCAAAATTTTTAGCCATTATCAAAAGGTCTTACTTAGTTAAATCATTGCAAAATTAAAGTCACACATGATCTTAATGGGTGACATACATGATAAGAATATTACGGCATGTATCTAAACAGTAAATTAGCTAACTAACAATGGGAAAAATACTATCCTAAAAAATCAGTTAGGAAGTTTAAGACAAAAATAGAGAAGTATTAGAATTTTCACTTTATCGAAACGTAACTTATTTCGTTCGTCATCCGATTAATATCTATACTGTCTGCTCACGCTGCCTCATGTAAGCCCAGTTAAGCAAGTCGGACTTTCTTCTTGACAAACTTTACAGCTATTTAATTCCATATGAATAACGAAAAAAGAATACCATGAAGCAAAGGAAATTTTTGAATGCTGAATTAGAAAATATCACAGGTAGGCTATGCTTTAAGAATGAATGAGAATAGTAAAGGATTATAGGTATTATCAATAAATTTTAAAGAAAAATATAATGGATAACTCAAGATTAAATTTACCTCCTGTTTTTGGAAAACTGGTTGCGTATTGGAAAATTATTGTTCCAGTATTGGCTTTATTAGCGATTTTGTGGTCATCAATTTTCCAGGTAAGTACTGAAGAAGTAGGAGTTATTACCCAATTTGGGAAATATGTACGACAGGTAGAGCCGGGATTAAATCTCAAAATTCCCTTTGTTGAAGATGTCTACAAAGTTCCTGTAGAAAGACAACAAAAACTAGAGTTTGGTTTTCGGACTTCCAGAGCGGGAGTCAATACTGAATACCGCGAATCATCCAGTACCAAAGATGAGTCGTTAATGCTTACCGGCGATCTCAATCTTGCAGAAGTGCAGTGGGTCGTACAATACAGGGTAGACAATGCTTTCAATAATCTGTTTGAAGTCAGAAATCCTGAAAGCACGCTTCGCACGCTCTCCGAGGCTGCCATGAGACAGATTGTAGGCGACCGAACTGTAAATGAAGTGCTGACTGTTGGCCGTACGGAAATAGGAAGTGAGGCCCAATTACTCATTCAAGAAATATGTCGGGAATATTTATTGGGTTTCAAAATAGAACAAGTGGTGCTTCAGGATGTCAATCCGCCGGAGCCGGTAAAAGCAGCTTTCAATGCTGTAAATGAGGCTCAGCAAGAAAAGGAAACGTTGATTAACAGAGCAAGGTCAGAATATAATAAAGTAATACCTAAAGCAAGGGGTCAAGCGGAAGAAACCATTCAACAAGCGGAAGGGTATGCTGCCGAGCGTGTAAATAACGCAGATGGGGAAGCTGCAAGATTTACGGCTTTGTATAATGAATATGTAAAGGCACCTGAGGTAACAAAAAAAAGGATTTATCTTGAAACATTGTCAACTGTAATACCCAAAATTGGAAATGTGGTCATTACAGACCAAGAAGGCAATAACGTATTGCCATTACTGCAAATGCAACTGAACAATAAAACTGTAACTAATGAAAACTAAATCAATTTTAATTTCTGTAGTAGTCCTTATTTTTCTGATAGGTATAAGCAGTGGTGTTTTTATTGTACAGGAAAAAGACCAGGT
>JBDNIP010000291.1:0-10985 GCA_041688245.1 Algoriphagus sp. | reverse complement strand
GCACGCTCATTGATCAGCATAACCTTCGGTCCCCAGATCCCTGACATTGGCTGGGTGAATGGTTTATGGTCGTTTGCCCGAGAGTTGAAGTACCCGGTGAGTTTACGGTTCATAATATCCACCATATAATCAGCTGCGGATCCACCGCCGTTGTTTCGCTCGTCGATTACCGCACCCTTTTTATCCTGCTGCGCAAAATAATATCGGTTGAATGAAGTATAGCCCGGTTGTCCGGTATTCGGAAGATAGACGTAGGCTAATTTTCCATCGGAAAGTTCATCAACTTTTCTCCGGTTGCCTTCGATCCAAGCGATGTTTCGCAAGGTGTTCTCATTAGAAACTGGTACTACCAAAATGCTTCTTGATCCTTCCAATTCCGGCTTAGAATTCAAATGAATTTTTGTAGGCACATTAGCACTGCCTTCAAAATAGGTATAGAGATTACTTCCTTTTTCAATTGCTTTTCCATTTACGCCAACTAGGTATTCCCCAACTTTTGCCTGAGCTCCGACTTGTGCCAATGGTGCATTCAGTCCGGGATTCCAATCTTCTCCGGTATAGATTTTCTTGATTTTGTAGTTTCCATTTTCGAACTCAAAGTCAGCTCCCAATAAACCAATCGGCACACGATCGATATCCGGGAAATCTCCACCTCTTGTATAGCTATGCCCTACAGCCACTTCACCACCGATGATGTCAATGATGTAATTCATATCTGTACGGTGACGAACTGAAGCCACCCAAGGCTTATACCATTCGTAGATTTCATTCCAAGGTGCGCCGTGAACATTCTCTACATAGAGAAAATCACGCTGATAGCGCCAGCCTTCGCGGTAGATCTGTTGCCATTCGGCCATTGGATCCACTTTTACTTTCATTGTCGCAATGCTCTTCAAAGCACCATCACCAACTTTTTTACCAGCACCTGCTGTCTCGACGAACCCCCAGGTATTTCCAGATTGGTAGAGTAGGGATTTACGATCGTTAGAAACGACTACTTGACTCACTTTTGGAAGGAAATCCTCTGACTTTCTTTTGGTCAGATCGTATTTCTTCATCATAGTCCCTTCATTGGGAATTTCTTCCATGTAGAAGACTTGATTCTCTGGAGCCGCTGCCAATACGGAGTAATTGCGAGCTGGGAGATCAATGGCTACGATCCGCTTTTGGATGCCAGCTTCGGTAATAGTCATCGTCACCGCTACTTTTTCATCTTTCTTTTTTTCTTCTGTCTTTTCTTTTTCTTCATCACTCTGTGGAAGGAGAGGGGAAGAATCTGAAGCATTTAATACCGTAAAGTAAAGCGCTCGAGTCACCGGATGATCGTAGCTACTCATATCGAGCCAACCCGTATTTAATCCAAAATCAGTACTGGCGAGGTAATAGAGATACTTTCCAGAAGCATCCCAAACTGGCGAAATTGCATCTGCCATGGTGTCGGTGACTTGGATTTTCTTTCCGCTGGCGACTTCATAGACAAAAATTGATTTCATCTGATTATCCATCAATCGGGAATACGCGATCCATTTTCCATCGGGAGACCAAACTGGATTCATGCTTCGGTTGGGATGGGCAAAGCGATCAGTATCGGCGATTTTGCTTGCCCCTGTGGTCAGATTACTTACCCAAATATTGTAATCGGTATCCGTGAAAGCGATATGAGTATTCTCTGATGACCACTCAGGCTTAAAGAAGAAGCTCGGATCTTGAATGGAAATTGTCTTAGAAATGATGCCAGACTGATCCGCTGTCGTTAACTGATATTCTCCAGATGCATCAGAGAAATAGGCTACACTTTTCCCATCGGGAGACCAAACTGGCGAACGCTCAGCAGATCTGGAAGTATTCGTCAGATTTCTTCCAGCCCCATTTTCTTTGGGGAAAGTCAAAATCTCACCTCTGAACTCAAAGATCGCGCGCTGTCCCGTTGGGGAAAGCTGTGGGTTTTGAAGTTCGTTGGCAGCCACATCCGTCCAGCGCTCACGCGACCAGTGGAAGTCTCCATTTACCGTGATGGCTTGCTGAGTTAGTTTGCTGCTGCTTGGCTCATACAAATGCAAGTAACCACCCTGTTCAATGACAAGAGCATCCGGACCGGCATCGATGCTTTTGATATCAAAGTCTTTCAAAAAAGTCTCTTGTTTTTCTTGCTTAGTGCTAAGATCATAAGACCAGAGATTGGCTAAGTTGTCTCGCTCAGAGATGTAAAAGACCTTATTTCCAAACCAAACCGGATCGGTATGACGCTCATTATCAGTCTGTGGGGTCATCTGTAAACTGTAATCCTTCATATCAAGAATCCAGATCGGCTTGGCTTGGCCTCCACGGTGATTACGCCATTCTGGATCCCAAAAGGAGATTTGCTGGTAAGCCATATGTTTGCCATCCGCAGAAAGCTCTCCATTTACTGCACGGGGAACAGCCAATGCTTGAGGCATACCGCCACTCACTGATACCTGAAAGAATTTAGATTCCTGAGTAGCATGACCTCCCCGACCTGAGCTGAAGATCACCTTGGTACCATCAGGGCTCCAGCCTGTCACCAAATCTGCACCCGGATGCCAAGTCAAGCGCTTGGGTTCACCGCCAGCGGCAGGAATTAGGTATACATCCGTATTTCCATCGTATTCACCGGTAAAAGCGATCAAATTTCCATCGGGAGAAAAGTGAGGAAGACTTTCTTCCCCCTCATTGCTGGTCATTCGGATGGCATTTCCTCCAGTTCGAGGGGCTTTCCAAAGGTCATTGGCATATACGAAGGTGATTTCCGAAGATGAGAGCGTCGGTTGTCGCAGAAGTTGCGTGCCTTGGGAAAATGCCGAAACGGCAAGTCCAAAGAGCAGAGCGGTGGTGAGGAGTTTTTTCATGTATTTTTGCTGTTGCATAAAAATAAAAGGAATGAATCTGTGATGCTAACCGATGGTCACAAAAGGTAGTGGGGAGTTGGCAGAAGGAGGGGGCAGTCGGCAGAGTAAGGTCGGCAGTGAGTAATAATAAGAGCAGTTTTGCTTCAGTTTCTGTGGGGCTGTCCGGTTAGCGGGTAATACAGAATGGACTTTCTTTTTCGATATTAATTGAAATCCACTCGTTTTGTCTGTACATCATTTCCTGATTGGGATTCTTTATGTCAAAATACCTATCGATGTGACGATTATTGCTCCGCGTTAAAATCCGGGGCTAACATTGCATCACCCATCAGGACGATTCTAGATTTCAAAACTGTGTGAGCTATGTATACTATGCCATGAAAAAATAAATATAATCAAGCGAATAAATCGAATATGATCTATTTTGGATTCCTCGATGCTACCTCACATTTAATTAAACCAAATGAAATACCTCTGTTTTTTGCCCCTGCTGTTCCTTCAGCAATTTGTATTTGCACAGCAAATTGAATTTGTCACAAATTCCAGATTGGTCTTAGGTGAGACTAAGGATAAATCTGCTTCAATCAGTGCGGGAGATATTGATAAGGATGGCGATATGGATGTAGTGGTAGCTGATGGAAGACATTGGCCTCAAACCAATAAGATCTTTTTTAACAATGGATTCGGAATCTTTACGGTTTCTAAACTGCTGGATGATATTGCAGAAACTAGCTATGCAACTGAGTTGGCCGATTTTGATGGAGATGGAGATTTGGATATAGCTGTAGGAAATGATATGGCGCCTAATGCGATTTATTTGAATGACGGGACTGGCAATTTTAGTAGATCAGGTGCTTTTGGTAATGATTATTCGCCCACGCGAAATTTGAAAACTATAGATATCGATTCCGATGGAGACATTGATATACTAATTACTAATCGAGGAAGAGAAAATGAAATCTGTCTGAACGATGGCAAAGGTGAATTTACAGCCATAGTGAAATTTGGTTCGGCAGATGACTCGACCATAGATGTGGACGTGGCAGATCTGGATCGAGATGGAGATCTGGATTTAATCTTGGCAAATCGAGATGGGCAACAAAATTTCATTTATCTCAACGACGGGCAATTGAATTTCTCGGTAAGAATTCCTTTTGGTACGGGTACTGACGAAACCCGATCTGTGGGGACTGTGGATATAAATCAAGATGGCTATTTGGACATCATTACTGCAACTGTCGGTGCTCCAAACCTGATTTACTTCGGAGATCAAGGGATGAATTATTCTCGGAAAATAGTTTATGATCCCAGCTCAAGCGATTCCTACGCGATGGATTTTGGAGATCTAGATGGAAATGGAAGTATCGATATCGTGGTAGGCAATTCTGAGGGGTTTAATATGGTGTTTTTGAATTTCCAAAATGGAGAGTCTTGGAAGGAAATTCAGCTTTCAAGTGGGAAATTTGATACGTATGACATTATCCTAAGTGATTTGAATAATGACAAGCGATTGGATATTATAGAAAGCAACTCAGATGAGATTAATTACTTCTATTTCAATCGCTTAATTAAAAATCAGTAAAGTTGATTTAAAAAATAATTTTACGCACTCTCTTTTATTTTTGACCTGAGCAGGATATAAAATATTAGTTGAAGGCTCAAGTTGATCGTTCCTGTTTTTTCACTCTCAATACATTTTCTGAATCAATTAATAGTAAAGCTAGTAATAGCTATTTTCCAGTATTATTCTACATATTTTTTCTTGTAGGATAGCTCATCTTTGGGTGATTTTCCTAACTGCCGAATCGCACGCAGTTTTTTTAGTATAAAAAAATTTAAAAAATGGCTAACCTAAAAATTAAATTAAAAGGTCTGGATCAGGCAAATTTTATCGCCGGTGAAGATCAGGGTTTTCAGCATTACCAGCTCAGCAAAGCTTATTCAGTATTTAGCCCCAACCGAGGTGATGTACCTCAGCAATCCTTTGAAATCAAAGCTGATCAGCTTATCGAACTCAATTTCTCAGATGATACAGTTTGGATGGGGGATAATGAAACCTTGCGTGAACTTTTCCCTGTAGAATTTAAACGATCTGGAGGGCATGATGAGCTTTTCCTTCCGGATGAGCTCACCATGGACGCACAAAATAGAGGTGTGATCATGAAGATCGGAATCAAGCTCCTAAAGATTTTCTCTAAAAAGGCAGAAGTTTTTCCACTGGTAAAAGAACTTGCAAAAGAACTTGAAAATAAGCAGCTGGCTACTGCTGGGATAGATTTTCAGCAAGTTGGAGCCGGAGTTCTACTATCTTGTTCAGCAAGTTTTGATCTTAAAAAAGCTAAAATAATTGATTCCTCTAATCTGCATTTACTTTTTTTGCACGGGACTGGTTCCTCTACGCTTGGCTCATTCGCAGATCTGAAAGACACAGAAGATTGGAAGCAAATCATACAATATTATGAGCCAGATTCGATTTTGGCCTTTCAGCATCGGACGCTCACCGCAAGTCCGCTGGAGAATGTCTTAGAATTAGTCAACTCACTACCGGACGGTATTCAATTAGACTTGGTAAGTCATTCTCGCGGTGGACTCGTAGCCGATAGTTTAGCAAGATTCTGTGTGCCTAATACCAAATCTAAAGGATTTGATGACACTGAGCGATCAGCTCTCCTCGACCATGATCGAAAGAAAGATATTGAACTTATTGAAGCAATAGAAAAAGCGCTTAAATCCAAAACGATTACTATTCGAAAAATCGTGCGTGTAGCCTGTCCTGCTAGTGGTACTACATTGGCTTCCAATAGATTAAATCTCTTTCTCAATGTCGCTTTTAACCTATTGGGATTAGCTAGTGGTCAGATCGGAAATCCGATCTTCATCTCGTTCAAGGAGCTGATTATGGCAACAGTAGAATCGAAGGATGCTACCGATATATTACCCGGACTCGAGGCAATGAATCCAAAATCTCCATTTGTACAAGTCCTGAATTTCCAAGGGACAGAGATCAAGATTGAAGCCCCACTCTACATTGTAGGAGGTAGCAGTGAATTGAGTATAAAATGGAAGACTTTAGTTGTGCTAGTAGGGAAGTTTTTCTTTATTGGGAAAAATGATCTCGTTGTAGATACCGAAAGTATGTTTTGTGGTGGAGTGCGAACTGAAGGAAAGGTCTCCGCATTTATTGAGGCTAACGGTCAGATTGATCATTTGAAATATTTTATCACCGAAAGTACCCTTGAAGCGATACGGATTGCTTTGAAAACAGATGGTTCGGTAGTTCCCAGGAAATTTGAGCTGATATCCAAGTCAAGTAATGCTGAACTTGCGCGTGGAGTTCTTGGTATTGAAAGAGGCGAGTATAAACGTGATCAAGTGGCGGGCAAGCGACCAATAGCTGTGTTGCTTCCAGGAATAATGGGGTCAAACTTAGATGTGGGATCTAATCAAGTTTGGATTAATTACTTCCGGTTTCTCGCAGGTCAACTTGTACGATTGAATTATGTGGCTAATAAAGAAAAAGTTACTGCTGATTCCCTGATTGGTACTTCTTATCGAGAACTGGGCAAGAACTTAGAGAAGACTTACGATGTGGTCACTTTCGAGTTTGATTGGCGATCACCGCTGCCAGTCACGGCTCAGCGTCTGAATGCCAAGATCCTTGAACTTTTAGCTTTTAAACAGCCCATCAAAATCATTGGACATAGCATGGGGGGTGTTTTAGTCCGTGATTTTGCGATTTATTTCCCTGATACTTGGCAACAACTCAATGCACGACCAGGCTTTCGAACCTTATTTCTAGGTTCCCCTTTGGGAGGATCTTATCGAATTCCTTATGTTCTTTTCGGAAAAGACGATCTTATCCAATTGCTTGGGAAAATAGATATTAAAAATTCAACAAAAGGCCTACTTGATATCTTCACCAATTTCCCTGGAATACTGAATTTACTACCAATTAATCGGTCTGGTAAGCATGATTTTTCTGATTTAGAGTTTTGGAAAAAGCTCCGAACGGCATTTGGCGATCAATCCTGGCCAATTCCAGGTCAGACATTTTTGGATGATTTCGGAAAATATCAGACAAAAGTTTTGGCAGAAGCTGATCGAATGGACTACACGAATGTGACCTATATCGCTGGTCAAAGTCGAAAAAATAAATTCACAATTTGTGATTTGGAGATTGAAGATAGTAAGCTGGTATTCAAAGCAACGAATGCTGGTGACGAGAGTGTGACATGGGAATCTGGAATCCCAAAGGAAACGCTTCGGTTGAAAAACTATTTCTATGCCAACGCCACGCATGGAGGGCTCACAACGAAAAGTAAACTTTTTGCAGCGATCGATGAGATCTTAGTTTATGGTAAGACCAGCAAGCTTCAAAATAGCCTCCCTCAGCTAAGGGGGATTGAAGATAATTTCAAAGTAGATACCAATCATGTATTTGATCTAAGCGAATCTAATTTGAGAAATACCATACTGGGATTGGGTGAAGTTGGTGAACGCTGGCTAAATGAAATGCCAATCCAAGTCAAAGTATCACATGGAAATCTAATCTATGCCCGATATCCAGTACTAGCCGGACATTTTGATGGCGATGCAATCCTCAACAGTGAGTATGCTATTGACCGAGAATTAAATAATGAGATCAGCCGACTGCACAGTCTTGGGCTCTATCCCGGTCTAATCGGTACCCATCAGATTATTCTTAATAGGGGTTCTGAGCCTGGAGACTTTCAGGGAGGAGTGATCGTAGGATTAGGGAAAACCGGTGAGTTGTCAAGTTTTCAATTAATGAATACTGTTGAAAAGGGCATATCAAGGTATTTGACGATTTGTAATCCAGGAGAAAATAATCCCAATGATGAGCCCATAGGAATTTCTGTGATAGCAATTGGGAACTCATTTGGAGGATTATCCTCTGACAGTTCGATTCGAGCAATCCTACTGGGAATACAAAAAGCCAATAAAAGTATCGCAACGACTTATAAAGGATCCAAGAAAGGTATCGAAGAGGTGGAGATTATTGAGCTGTATCACGATAAAGCATTGGCAATCTTAAAGTCTATGAAGACGATTGAAGCCAGTCAAAATCGAGAGTTTAATATTGTATTCCGTGGATCAAGTATGGAATCCAAAATAGGTAGACAGTGGCGGATTCCACAAGAAAATTCAACAGATTGGTGGACTCGAATTACAGTTTCTGAGGAGAGTGGATTTGAAGTTTGTGGAGAATCACCTGGCGGAAAGAAGATGAAAATGTCCTTGGCTACTACCGGGGCTAGTGAGCGTGTGGAATACATGCCATCAAACACAAAAGTGTTGGATGTATTGCTGAAGCAAATGACTCATAACAACCAGTTTTCACCAGAGATTGCCAAGACGATGTTTGAGCTCTTGATTCCCCTCCAATTTAAGGAGGAATTGAAGCGACAAAACAATATTTCTTGGGTATTGGATCTACAGACCGCTGAATTTCCTTGGGAAATGATGCAAGAGGATCTCCAATCGGTTCCACTTTGTATCAATTCTGGTATGGTTAGGCAATTAGCTACGCAAAATTCCCGAGGGGCGATTTCCAGAGTGTCCTCAAAAAGTGCATTGGTGATCGGAGATCCTGACTTGGACGGCTTTATGGGACAATTGGCAGGGGCTAGAAAGGAAGGTGAGCTTGTGACAGAATTATTGCGGCAGGAGAAGTACGAAACACAAAGTTTAATTTTTAGGGAAGCTTCGGAAATTCTAGTAAAACTTTTCACTCAAAATCATAAAATTATTCACTTAGCTGGGCATGGACTTTTCAACTATGGCGAAGATAAAATCTCAGGTATGGTAATCGGAAATGACACCTTTTTGCTTCCGGGACAGCTTGCCGGAATGTCAGAAGTAGCCGAATTAGTTTTTGTGAACTGCTGCTATTTGGGAGAGATGGACTCAGATGTGGAGTTGGCAAGTCAAAACAGAAATCAATTCGCAGCAAATATTGGTACTCAGTTAATCGATAATGGAGTGAGAGCAGTTATTGTCGCTGGATGGGCAGTTGATGACACTGCTGCATATGATTTTGCGAAGCTCTTTTATAAGTTCATGTTCACAGGACTGGGATTTGGTGAATCCGTCAAACGAGCACGAAAGAAAATCTACGAAGATCATGGTAGCCGATCAAATACCTGGGGAGCATTTCAGTGCTATGGAGATCCATTCTACAAGCTAACTGACGAAAAACCAATTAGTCAAGATTCGATAGGCTCCATGCTTCAAGAAGAGATCAAAATCGAGTTGCTGAATCTTATCCACAGAATTGAAACTTCTGAGAATGATTTTGAGCGAATCCTCAAAAAGGTCATTGAAATCGATCAGCTGATCTTTAAAGGAACAGAATACAGCGTTATCGTTTTGGAATACCTAGCCAAACTGTATGGAAGTTTGAATCTATATTCAGATGCAATTCGGATCTATAAGGTTCTTATGACTTCCAATAGCAATGGTTTCTCAGTAAAAGCGTTGGAGCAATATTGCAGCGTTCGGGTGAAGGATTGTTTGATTCTTCAAAGGTCAAAAGCTGTAACTAAAGACGAGGCCATTGCTAGTATAATGGAAGTGCTGACAGATCTGGACGGCTTAAATAGATTTAGCAAAACTTCAGAGCGATGGAGTTTGATTGGAAGTGCATACAAACGGTTGATCGTTTTAACTGATGCTAGAAAAGCAGAAGAAATGCTTTCATCAGCTATCGAAGCATATGAAAAAGCTTCCAAGCTTTCAAACTTGGAGGATACTTATCCACTTTGTAACTGGCTTCAGCTGTTGCAGATTCGAAATGAACTGGAAGGTAAAAAAGGACTCAGGAATTCTCCAATCATAGGTAGAAATGCTATGGCAGATTTACTCAAAAAGCTTGAAAAAAACTTGAATCAGAAAAGCTCCTATTGGGATTTTGTTCCAAAAGCGAATATTCTACTTACACAATTTCTTATCACAGGAACTGCGACCGCTCAGAGGAAAGCTATTCAGAGTTATGAAGTGCTCTGGGATAAGGCTGGGACCAAAGGTCAAAAGCAGGAAGAATTAGTGCACTTTGATTGCTTGATCAATTCCTTTGGCAATCCAAAAATTAAATCTGAACTGGAAAAAAAACTGCTGGAAATCCAAAAACAACTTGTAGAAACGGTGTAATTGAAAAAGGCCCCAAAATTGATTCGGAGCCTTTCTTATAGTTAAGGATTTTAGACAGGAGATTTCCTATTGTGATTATCCGCAATTATGCCACTAACCTAATTTTCTTTGCTCAACTGGCAGGAATACCCGCCGCGGCGAGGCAAGCCGATGACGTTCCGATAGCCATCGGAAGAAGTACCAGTGATGTTAGTGTTTACCATATAGTAAGTTACTTTTTGATTTTTACTGGTACAATTGCGGGTATACATATTTCCTATTCTTAATTTATTGTTCAAAAATTATTTTATTTTTCAAACACCCCTTTTATTGCTTCCAAGTAGTCAAATCCATGACCTTCGGTCGATTCGATGTGATTTACTTCCAAGTATTCATTCCAGCGGCAGATCATGACGGTATTTCCAGTCGTATTTCTGTACTTTATGGAAATCGCTTGAGGGTCTCGGAGTTTTGCTGAAAAAGATACTTTATCCGAATAAATCCGGTCTTTCTCTAGTTCGGAAGGATATTCACTTTGCTGAGGCTAAGTATCACCTGATAGACGCATATCGCATCCGATGGCTACAGTTACTTGCTATTCGAAGTTTGGATCGCCTTTAAATTTCTCAGACCACATAGTCCAATACCTCTTGTAAGTCTCATGCATATGTACAAATGATTGGTTTGACTTTTCTATGAAGTTAGAGTACACATAGGACGTTCCCTTGAATCTCATGGATCTCAATCTCAGGATATAATCTTGGAGTAGCAGCTTGTTCTGATATTCTACACTTTCCCATGGCTTTTTAGGATTTTTTGTAACCCATTTAATAAACATTATCACGAATTTTTTTAGATAGCTGTTTTATACCTGATTCGGAGGTTGTGTATTCCTGTTGCAATCCTCATGACGAGATGTCTTTTATCGAAGCCTTTTATTCTGATTTTATCACGTATCATCCTTAGTCT
>JBDNIP010000030.1:0-1859 GCA_041688245.1 Algoriphagus sp. | reverse complement strand
TGTGTCGGCAATGCTCGGAATTGACCTGAGAGAATCCAAATACCTCCGAATCCGTCAAGAGACGATCCAATTCCTTGGATACATTTTCCAAATAATCTACCTCTACTTGACTAAGGGCAAGGCCTTGTTCTTTATTATAGCCGGCGATATCAGTGATCTCCTGAATAGGCTCCGGCTTTAGGTGAATGTCAAAAATCTCTTGGTCCAAGCCTTCGTAAGCCTTCTGAAGCATCGGGTCGATTTGATCGCCTTTGTTCATTGGAAAAAATTCCTCGATGCGCTGGATTCCAAGAATTCCCATGTTTTGGGTGATTTCTACCGCATTGGTTGACCAGGGTGTGATCATTTCTTTTCTCGGTCCGGAGAAACTTCCTGAGATAGAATTTCCTGATAGGGATTTTGCTTCCGAAAAAAGCCAGATCAGTTTTTCGATGTCTTCAGGTGCTAGCGGTTGAGGTACTTGAACTGCGTAAACGAGTTGCTGAGGGGATTCAAAGAAGAAAATCATGTTCTTTGGATGGTGAGGTGCAAAGGTAAGGAATTGAGATTTTAGAAGGAAATGGAATTAATCTTGGTCTTAATTGGAGATAAATAGAAATAGGGTGGAAATACACCTTGCTTTGCTCGGTGAGATAATTGATTTCAGTCTTATTTCAGCGATAAAGTATTTCTCCAATAGGCATATCTCACGAAGTCTATTTCGCCGAAGGCATATTTCAATGTGTTATATTCTCCACCACCGCTTCTATCAACTGTCCATGTCCTACAGGCAGCGTGATGACTTGGATTTGTTTGATTTTTGAACTGAAACGCTTGAGATTTTCACCCGTGACCATCTTATCATATTCTCCTATATACAAGGTGATCGGAGTTTGGTGTTTTCTTATTTCCGTTATGATCGTTGGTAAATGTGACCGTAGCCCACCAAAGACTCGCCAAGTCAAGTAGACCTGTGCACGTTTGGATCGGGTTTTCATTTCGTTTCTGACAAACTTGGTCAGACTGCTTTCTACCAGACCAACCTGTTCCAGTCTTTCCACAATTGTAAAAAAGGGCTTAGGTCTGAAGACCACTTGTCTGAACGATTGATGCAGAAAACTTGGGTAACTGTTTAGGCTATACCAAAGTCCAGTTTTGATCCCATCGGGAGCGAGTAGTTTTAGACTCGTTACTTTTTCAGGGAAAAGCTCATAGGTTACCAAGGAGAATTTCCCACCCATACTATAGCCAATGAGATTAAAAGTAGAAAAATCTTCCGCACTCATCAGTTCGGAAATGACAACTTTCCAGATCGATTTACTTAAACTTTGATTTTGGTCTCTCCAGACACTACGTCCATGGTAGAACATATCAATAAAAAGGAATTTTGAATTAGGGCTGAGCAAAGCTTCAAAAGGGAGCATATCCTGATGCGTTTGACCAAAGCCATGAAAAATCAGGGAGACCTCTTTTCCGGTCCCACAACTTTTATAGGCAAGTTTGCCCCATTTGGTTTTCAGAATATTCATGTACCAGTATAAAATTTAATTTTGTATCAGGGAAAAATCCAGTAGTAATTATATCAGGTTGTTTCAAATAAAAAATACTGTTTTGTAATCGACTTAAATTATTCGGAAATGATTATCCTTTGATATTAAATACCAGGTAATTCAAAATTAAATTTTACAGAAAAACTATGGAAACTTTGAACCACCTGAAAGTTTCCATAATTTTACTGCAATAGTAACAGAATTTTGAGATGAGAGAACGAATTTTGGAGTTAGCCGGGGAGCAATTTTCTCGATTTGGTGTCCGAACTGTCACCATGGAGGATATTGCAAGGTCAGCAGGAATTTCCAAAAAGACCATTTATCAGGAAT
>JBDNIP010000290.1:0-1381 GCA_041688245.1 Algoriphagus sp. | reverse complement strand
GGATCTGGAGCACATGCTCCTGGGGAGACTTTGAAGCTTAATGAATATCCAAACTTAATTAAGCGAAGCACCCTGTTGATTTATAGATTGACTAGATAGCCTATGAGAAAAACCCTGCGTATTGTATCAGCTCTGCTCGCTGGTACGTTTGCTTGCCAACAACCTTTACCTCAAGAAACTCCAACTATGAATCCAAAAAAAATCGTCGTTTACCATGTATTTCCGCGCCTTTTTGGCAATACCAATACCACCAATAAACCTTGGGGAACTATTGAAGAAAATGGAACGGGAAAATTCGACGACTTCACTGATTTGGCTTTAGAAGAAATCAGAAAGCTTGGAGTATCCCATATCTGGTATACCGGCGTGCCGCATCATGCGCTGATCGGCGACTACTCATCGATTGGAGTTTCCGATGATGATCCAGATGTAGTCAAAGGAAGAGGTGGTTCGCCCTATGCGGTGAAAGATTACTATCAAGTGAATCCTGACCTAGCAGTAGATCCTGCAAAGCGAATGGAAGAATTCGAAGCGCTAATCGCTCGCACGCATGACCATGACATGAAAGTCATTATTGACATAGTGCCCAATCATATCGCTCGCCGCTATGAGGGGAAAAATAATCCAACTGGTGTCAGCGATTTTGGAGCAAATGATAATACGGCTGTCGAATATGATCGAAATAATAATTTCTATTACATCCCGGGACAAGCTTTTAAGGTACCGATGCCTAAGAATGACTACAAATCGCTAGGAGGAGAACGTCATCCCTTGGCCGATGGACAATTTGATGAGAATCCAGCCAAATGGACCGGAAATGGCTCACGAATGGCACAGCCTGATTTTTACGATTGGTATGAGACGGTGAAAGTAAACTACGGGATCAGACCTGACGGCAGCACCGATTTTCCGAAATTGCCAGAAGGTGCAGATTCGCTCGATTGGAATGCTCATTATGAATTTTGGCAGGGGAAAAACGTGCCAGATAGCTGGAATAAGTTCAAGGACATCACTCAATTCTGGTTGGCCAAAGACGTGGATGGATTCCGCTTTGATATGGCAGAGATGGTTCCGGTGGAGTTTTGGTCTTATTTGAATTCCCATATCAAAAAGACTAATCCAGATGCTTTTCTTTTGGCAGAAGTCTACAATCCCAGCCTTTACAGAGACTACATCCGAAAGGGGAAAATGGACTACCTCTACGACAAAGTAGAGTTCTATGATACGCTTCGAAATGTGATTCAGGATCGTGGCACGACTTGGCATATCTCGGAGATTCAAGATCGATTGGCAGATATCGAGCATCACATGCTACACTTTTTGGAGAATCACGATGAGCAGCGAATTGCCAGTCCTCAATTCGCAAATGACCCTTGGAAAG
>JBDNIP010000289.1:0-3494 GCA_041688245.1 Algoriphagus sp. | reverse complement strand
CAGCAATAGATTTCGCTGTATGCAGCTTAAAGTATACACATTAACTATAATATGATTATCCGCAATGGCACCAGTAAAGAAATGAAAGCAGTATAAAATTTGGTGAAACTTGATTTTAATTAAGAATTCACAAAAATTCTTATCATGCTTTTCTCCCAATTGATAAAAAAGTATACTTGCTATTTGGTGGAAGACCTGAATTCAAGTTTACTTCAGTATTCGGACTTGTTGATTATAGGAAGCTTGGCTTACTGTCATCAATGAATATTCGCTACGTAATACTTATTCTTGATCATGTCGTTTTGGAAGCTCAGGATTAATGAAAGTAAAGCCTCTAGCTTCATCACTTTCAAAAAAATCGATGAGCATCCCCATTAGAAACATGTAATGACGCTTTTCGATAAGCACCTGGATTCCATCAATCTCAAAGTGCTGATCATCTGTTTTGGGTTTATCAAAACCCAGTGAATAAGACATTCCCCCACATCCCCCACCTTTTACACCCACCCGAAGATGATAATCAGCAGGAATATTTTTATTTGTCATGATGTTTTTTATCTCTGACTCAGCTTTTGGAGTGATATTTATAGGAGTGATCATGGATGGAGAATTAAATCCTAAAGGATTTGGTTCGTTTAGCATTCAAATTTATACTTACAATAATATTCTTGATGCGATTAATTATGCAAATTCGAGGACAAAATTAAACTATGGAATACTTTGTTGATTTATTGAAAATCTTGCTTCCGGCAGCAATTGTACTTTACGGGATGTATTTAGTCGTGGTATCATTTCTTTCCAAAGAGCGGGAAAAGATGATTGTGGAGTTAAGAACTAAAAATACGGAAGTAATTCTCCCTATTCGCCTTCAAGCCGCGGAGCGACTTTGCCTTTTTCTTGAGCGCATCACGCCAAACAATTTAGTGAGACGATCTAATCCCACGAACTATACTTCAAATGAATTGTATAGTATTCTTATGCATGACGTACGTGAGGAGTTCAATCATAATTTTTCTCAGCAAGTTTATTTCTCCGAGGAAACTTGGGAAGCGATCAAACGTGGAGTAGAAGAGGTGACAACGATTATCAACTTGAGCAGACAATCGATCGATGACGAAGCAAAAGGAATAGATCTTGCCAAGGCGATCTTTGCCACTTCCCTAGATCGACCGAATGACACCATAGGCTATGCGCTAAAACAGGTAAAAGCTGAAATCAATCTCTATTTTTAGTTATGGAAAAACGTTCCGCTAAACTCTTAGAAAAAGCAAAATCACTCTTTGGAAAGCAAGTAGAAGCACTCGCTAGACAGGAAGAAAAAGCGCGAGAGCTCCTGGATAATGTTGGGAAAAAAATAAATCAAGTAGGTCAAAATGAATATGTGCAGCGATTGATCGAGCCGATTTCGGTTTTTATCCGGATGATCAAAGCTCATTTTAATGGCAGCCACAAGCTCTCTGTAAGTACACTTGGATTGATTATCCTAGGACTGGTCTACTTTGTTTCTCCTATCGATATCATTCCTGATTTCCTTGGTTTTTTTGGTTTTGCAGATGATTTTTCTGTCATCTTGGCGATATATGCGAAGGTGAAAGAAGAAGTGGGCGATTTTTTGGATTGGGAAAGAACTCAATCAGAGTAAGGACTGTTTTGCTGCAAATAACAACTTAAAATGCCAGATCAATCTATTAAACTAATTACTTCCGAACTGATCGGAAAAACTCAAACCTATCAGACTTATCGGGAAATGATTGATGAACTTTTAGCCGAAAATAAAACTACCGGCTCAATTCACAATGAAGCATATCTGGACTATTCTCGGATGAATGTAAAGCGTATGAATCGCTTGGATAAAACCGCTAAAGTGTCATCAGAACTCGAAAAAGTCATAAAATCAATTGCTGTACCACAGATTTGGTTGGTAATTACCGAGGCTTGGTGCGGCGATGCAGCTCAAAACATTCCATTTTTAGTAAAGCTCGCAGCTTTGAATCCTAAGATCGAACTCAGATTAATTTTGAGAGATGAGAATCCAGAGTTGATGGATGAATATCTGACTGAGGGGGCACGCTCAATTCCAAAGTTGATTGTCCTAAGTGAAGACTTAGCTCAGGTGATGGGTACTTGGGGTCCACGGCCGGAACCCCTTCAAGTGCGATTAAGAGCCTATAAGCTAGATTCATTGGGAGTTTCTGCGAAAGAGTTTTCTGAAGGAACACATCTTTGGTATTCCAAAGATAAAAATGAGTCGTTAGAAAAAGAGTTGATGCATTTGTTTACTGCTATCATTTAACAATGAAAATAGCTATTCTAATTGGAACATCTGGACTAGTTGGCATGCAGCTACTGCATCAATTATTACAAAATTCAGTATACGATTGTGTCTTAAGTATTGGAAGGCGCAAGTTGTCCTTAAAGCATGGAAAGCTGATCCAAATTTCTGGGGACATGAATACGATTAATAACTGGGATCTTGACTCAAAACTCTCGGATCAGGATCTAGGTGGTAAAAATCATGGAATTCGAGTAGCTCTTAAAAAGAATACCGCAGAGATTCATGCCTTTTCTGCATTAGGGACTACAATCAAACAAGCAGGCTCGAAAGATAATTTTATTGCTATAGATCATGGAATGGTCTTACAATTCGCTCATTGTGCCAAAAAGCTTGGTGCTAAGAAGTTTCTGAACGTATCCGCATTAGGTGCCGATTCGAATTCGAAGATTTTCTATAATCAAGTTAAGGGTAAGCTTGAAGAAGACTTGAAAGCAATAGGATTTGAATACGTAGGGATTTTCAGACCTTCGCTTTTATTAGGCAATAGGTCCCCCGCCAGACTAGGAGAGGAGTTTGCCAAATTGGTTACCAAACCTTTCATTTGGCTGAAACTTTTTAAAAACATGCGGCCAATCTATGATTATCAGGTGGCAAAATCTATGGTCATCAAAGCGCTGGAATTACACTCACCCGGAGTAGAAATAATCGAATCAGGCGCAATGCAAGACCTCAGCAAATGATCGTAGTAATCCAACGAGTTGCTGAAGCTTCAGTGAAAATTGAAGGTAAAGTCAAATCCGAAATTGGTGCAGGATTACTAATCCTCGTTGGGATAGAAGAAGCGGATGCAGCAGAAGATGTTTCTTGGCTTTCCAAAAAGATCGTAAACCTTAGAATCTTTCCTGATGAAAATCAAGTTATGAATAAAAGTGTCAGGGACGTAGCTGGTGAGGTTTTATTGATCTCTCAGTTTACGCTACATGCCAGTACCAAAAAAGGGAATCGTCCCTCATACATCAAGGCTGCGAGACCTGAGGTTGCAATTCCACTGTATGAGAATTTCATCCAGACTTTAGAATCTGAACTGGGAAAGTCCATTGGAACGGGAGAATTCGGTGCAGATATGAAAGTAGCGCTAATCAATGATGGCCCGGTGACGATTCTGATTGACAGTAAGGATAGGAAATAAATTTTTCACTAAGTTGAAGTTCAATTTGAT
>JBDNIP010000288.1:0-1892 GCA_041688245.1 Algoriphagus sp. | reverse complement strand
ATTGGCCGATCGTAGCTGTGGGCTTTCTAGGTAAGATTTTTGGTCCGATTGGATTTGTTTTCAATTACCTTACCGGAGTTGTCCCAGCGGCATTTGGTTTCACACTCATCACGAATGATCTGATCTGGTGGGTTCCTTTCTTTTTGATTCTGAACGAGGCGAGAAAACGGAAGTGGGAGCTTTGAAAGGGCTGGGAATCGATCAGAAAAGCGTAAGGGAGTTTGATAGAGGAAGTAATTTAACTTACTTCCTCTGTTTAGATTTACTATTGATACAGCTTACCGCTCTACCCTTATTTGCTTACGGATCAAACCATCCTTTCCCTCAATATGAAGAAAATAGAACCCATTTTTAAGTTTGCCCAAATCCAGCTGAATACTGGGGTTGTCATTAGTTTCAGAAATAATCACTGTACCGACAGCATTATACAAGCTCACCTTATACGAATCTAATTTGTCAACTACTACAAATCCATCATCATTTACCCAATCGATGGTCATCAAGTCAGAAACAGGATTGGGGTAAAATCTTGGACATGGGTCGCACGGACCTGTTGTATTGACATATAGAAAAGATGCACCGCCGTTACCACAGCCATTAGAACCCATGGCTTGAACATATCCGTTTGAGTCGCCAACTTGAGCGGTTATTAAAATGTCGTTTTGGCCTGAGACAAAAGACCAAGGTTGACTACAACCAAAGCAATAAGGCAACCCCCAAGAAATTGATGATGCGCCTTGAGGAAAATTATTTATGTAATATGGAGTATAACTACCAGGACCTGGAGTAGCATTACCTGTAATTGGTCCAGGAGTAGCTGGTTTACCAACCCAGAAGGTTTTAGAAATAGAAACAGTACCACAAGCAGTACTGACAGTATACGTAATAGTTGCTTGACCTCTGCTATTGGTATGAAAGGGGGAAAGTATAGCAGATGAACCTGTACCTGATATGGTTCCTGAGAAAAGATGTGATGGGGAGACAGCCCACGAGATATTAACGCCAAGAGGAGGAGTCTGTAGTGAAAAAGTATTGGTGGAACAAAGGAGGTTAGGTCCAAGGATGAAGTTGTTGTTAGAAAGAGCTCCGTATATACTTTGGATACCAGCAATGTCATCAGTACCTAAAAACCTGTGAGAACCAATGTAATTCTCTTCCATAAGTGATCCTGAAACATTAGTATGAAACAAGCCTAAAGAGTGTCCAATTTCATGAGCAGCAACAGTCAGGAGATCTATCGGTTGCGATGAATTGTTTCCTAATGCAATAGTCCAATCTTCATCGTCATCAAAATGGATATCGCCTGCCTGAATTCCGCAATCATTAGGGCCGGGGCCACCCATAGAGTGAGCTAAAACTCCATTCCGTCCATCGAAGGGTCCCAATCCAAATTCCGGGTAACAAATAGGATTAGGGTCTCCATGATTAATTGTTCCCCACAAAAAGACAATATCTGCGTTATTTCCATTACACACCTCCAAAAAAGCCAAATCCGTCACATCTGACCATAAATCAAAAGCATCCCGAATAGCTTGTCTTTGAGCGTTAACTGATATATCTAATGTGCTATTTTGAAAAGAGAATGTTATTATTCTATGATTCCATGATCTCCCAATAGGATTAAATATAGGTTGATTGTTCTGTTTGCTTATTATTTTGCTGCGATCATTAGTTTCCAAGGTGGGCCAGTTATCGTATCTTGTTTGTGCAAAAGATAAATTGCAAAAGCAAGAAATTAAATATATTGTTAGTAGACATTATCACGAATTTTAATTCATTGCTTAAATTTAGGCTGCCGGGCTTTAGATTTGTTGCGATGAAACAAATACATCCAAAACACCGTGCAGCCTTACCTAAATTTAGGGCATTGACGAGTGTAAACCAATTTTGTT
>JBDNIP010000287.1:0-7295 GCA_041688245.1 Algoriphagus sp. | reverse complement strand
TCATATTAGTATTTCAAAATCCATAAAGCTTCGGTATAGTCAGCTTTAATTCGCTTGAGTTCTTCATTGGCTTTTGTAAGACTTTTGAATGACCCAATTGCTAAACGACAGTTTTTAATACCGTCGTATGGTGTGATCAAATAAACAGCTGGTACTCGGTTTTGATATTTCGGAGCTTCTGTTAAGGCAAATCGCTCATTTGGAAGACTTCCGACAATAATAAAATAGGTAGGACTTACAGCTTTTGATTGCACACGAATCAAAGTTCCTTATTCAATATGATCAATAGTTGTACCAGTTTCCGGCTTTTGGATTATAGTATCCTGTGAACTTGGCAATTCAGACTCAGTAAATTGATTTTCAAGGTCTTGTATTTCCTCTACTTTAGAATCATTGACAGTGGAGATAGACTCCTCAGAAGTGGTGAGGACCTGAACATCTCCATTTTCAAGAGCTACTGAATTTTCAATTTATTTATTTCCCACAGTCATTTCCCAGATGATTACTGCCAAAATCACCAAGGCTAGCGCTGCTGTGATTCTGATCCAACTTTTCGATCCTTTTTTTGCAGAAATTGACTTGGAAATCTCTGGCTTAGGAATGTGAGGAGCTGGAGTCTCGGGCCCTTCTAATTCAGCAGATTTATCTGTAATGATCGATGATACTCCTGGGTTAGAGTCTATTTCTTCAGGCGCTGTCTCCTTTTCAGATGAAGCTTCTTGCTGAACTTTAGGTGAACTATAAGATGGGTCTGGAATGATAGGCTTGATATCAACTACAGGCAATCCATAATCCTTTGGATCAGGCCATTGCTTATTGGAATTATTTTCGAGGTTCATGGCAATTTTGAAGTGATACTAAACTAAACGAATTGACTGACACCCCAATCAAAATCAGAACAAACCTCAGAATTTAAAAGATGCCCCGCCAATGAGCTGAATCCCTCTCACAGGATAGTTGAGCCAACGGGTATTAGTCGCGTTCAAGAGGTTATTTCCTTCTGCAAAAATTGATATCCGCTCCGTAATTCCATAGTCAACTTTTAACTGCAAATCTGCGATAGTTTTCAGTTTGACTACATCGTAGTTTGGAGGAAATATTGTTTCATCCCCTATTATGGCGCCTCGAGCTTTAATCCCTCCCATAAAATTGATATTAGCCTGAATCAAAAGTCGGTCTAGCGGAGTCACTTGATTATTCACTTTGAACTCCCAAGTTGGTCTCGACCAAGCCTCTGGCTGTTGATTCAAGTCATATTGGTAAAGATCTAATCTTGAGTTCAGAGAATAAAAGTCAGAAATCTTGAATCCTAATTCTGCATTGATATTGAAAACAACCACTTTATCATCGTAGACCAGATTGAATCTCGACTCATCGGAGGTCATGAAATTTTGCGTATAGTTGCTAGTGAAGAAATAAAGCTGGTTGTAACGGCTCATATCGATTCCTGCACGGTACTGAAATACTTCTTGGAATTGACCTTCGATTCCACCTTCAATTTTATAATTGTTGATAGTATTCAATAATCTATTTGTTGGACCCAAAAACGGATTTTCCATCACGAAACTGTAATACGTATTCCGATTCACATCTCCGGTAAATGAGCCATAAAAGCCAAATTCAGGAGCAAATTGATAGGAAGCTTTCAGTACAGGAAATATTCTAAAATCGCTGGATTTATCTGCGATTGAGTCGTTTTCAGAGATAATATTCAAACCAGCCGTAAAAGAAAACTCGCCGTAGTTATAAGACACCCTTGGTCTGATAGCTAAGTAGTTTCGCGATTCAGTGAAATCAAGATCTTCTGGATTGGTCGAGAAATAAGACAAGCCTACCTCACCTGTCCAATCATCTGCGGGTTTGAATATCCCTTTTGCCTGAAATCCAAATTGACTTTCGGTAACTGAATAGCTGTCTTTGAAATGTCTAAAATTCAATTCCGCTTCGTAATAAATCAGACCGACTTTTTCTAGCTCACGTATTCCGGCTTTCAGATCAACCGTACTCAATACATTTCCGGGAAATGGTGACAGCTCTAAATTATAGGTTTTAAATCTTGGGTCTACACCATAAAACTGGTAAGAATCCTGCTTCCAATTTAATCCTCCATAGGCTTCAAAAAGATCTAAAAAATAGCTTCCATCAAAACCCAGATTTGTATGTGACTCTTTGGATTGCTCATCCAAAACAGGGCCCTTTCCAAAACTCTGATGATTCAACTGCAGCGCATAATTGAAGTCATTCACTTCAGTGGCCATGTATCTAAGCTCCAATAATGGCGAGGCAAAATTTCCATAACCTGCTCTCACAAAACCCGGATACAGATTAAGTTTTGGTGCTGCGTAGTTTTTCTGAGCAGGCGTCGCTGCCATTTGCAGTGGCTTCAAGTTCAAATTATAGCGATTGGCCAAGTAATTAAAATCCGTGATGCCCTTTGCTTGAGGCAAAACTGGAAGCTTTTCATAAATACGGGGCTGAACAGGGACAGTCAGAACTCGATCCTTTCGGATGACAAATTCTTGATCTTTCACCTCCCCTTTCGACTGCGTTTGAGCAACCACCATCTGATTACCTACTCCAAACAAAACGATTAAAAAAAAGATTATTACCAGCTTTTTCATGGTCATTGGATAGTTTGAAGTTTAGCTTGAGCCAGTTGTTTGATCTCTGGATTCGTGGATCGCTCTACAATAGATTCGAGTGTGGCTTTTGCCTGAAAGGTCTCCCCTGTTTTCAGATAGTTCTCGGAGAGCAATAAGAACATTCGTCCATACCAGTAGTCGAAGTCCACGAATGGTCCGGAATAATCAAAAATAGTATCATTTGAACGGCTCACATCTCCCTTTTCTTGATATGAATTTGCAAGTAGATATAATCCTTCTGCACCTTGAGCCGTTTTGTATTCATTCACCAGCGCAAGGAGTGTTCCCTCAGCTTCTGGCCTGCGGTTTAGATTCAATTGAGACCTCCCTTTTGTGAGAATGGCCTTTGGGGTAGATTCTGGGAGGATTCCGTCCAATGTGAGTAAACGATCCGCATATCGGATGGCCTGATCATATTTTTGAGTCTCAAAATTAGCGATCATCAAGCCTTGCACTGCTTCTGCCTCTTCAACCTTGTTCCGTGCGTTACTAGCTGAAGTTTCTAGGTAGGGAATTGCCTGCGCATAGTTCTTGTTTTCCAGTTCCATTGCTCCGATTCGTTGGATAGCTCGGATTCGCTGAGGAGAAGCAGGTTCTTTTTCCAAAATCTTAAACCGAGCCAAAGCCTGATTTTTATTTCCCAGTTGAAAGTAGCTATCTCCCAAGAAATAAAGTGCGTCAGCTCGCTGAGCCGATTGCGGATAGTTTTCCAAGTAATTTTCAAAAGCCCGAGTGGCTTGTGCATAGTTCTTGTCAAAGTAGATTCCTTTAGCAGCTTCGAATTCCAGGGATTGAACACTTCCGCTACTTGGATTGGCTCCTTTATATTTGCCTAAATAACCAGAAAATTCAGCTGATCTTCCCTGCAAAGCCAAAGTTTCCTGAAGTCCTTTCAAAGCAGTTTCTGAATTTTCAGCATTCGGATAGTTATCTAATATTGTCTTATAGTCAGCAATGGTTTGATCATAGCTTTGAAGGGAAAAATTAGCTACAGCCCTTCCTTCCAACGCATATGGAATGAAAGAACTATTCGGTTTGGCGTTGATAAGATCTGAAAAGCTAATCGAGGCACTTCGGTACTGAGTTTCCTCCATATTGATTTGTCCTCGTTGGAAAAGTGCATCTTCGATGTACAAACTAGTTGGATAGCGTGATATCAACATATCCAACTGACTCAATGCTTGCTGATTTCTCGATTGGAAGTTTTGAACTACTGCAAGACGATAGTACGCATAGTCAATCCCCTTATTACTTTCATTGATTGCTCGTTGAAAAGTGGCCTCCGCCTCCGGAAAGCGCTTCTGCACATAATAGGTATCTCCTAGTCTCAAGAGTGCATCATCGTAATTCTCCTTATTTTCGCGAGTTCGGAGTCGGTCCGTATAAGTCTTGAATTCTTGCCCGGATCTACCATATTGTTGAGAATTGAAATAGGCATAGCCCAATCCGTAAAGACTCTTGGTCAAATAGGCGCTGGATGATTTCCTACCTAAGCCAACCGCCGTATTATAAGACTTGATCGCTTGCGGTAGGTTGCCAGCAGCTGATTGGATTTCTCCTTTCCAGAAATGTGCATCTAAAGCAATAGTTGGGTTCTCTGGGAATTGAAGCGACTTGTCGAGATAATTTAGTGCTGCAGCATACTTTTGATCCCGGTAATAAACCATTGCCTGATTGAATGCCACTTGCTGGTAAGCGGATCGGATCCGTGGTGATTTGGTGGAAATTTTATCCAACTGCTCAATCGCCCTGAGGTAATCATTGGTATTGACCAAAGCCTCTGAAAGTAAATTCTCCGCTTCAACTTTGTTTTTACCAGACGGATAGCGCTCCAAATATTCGTCCAAAGCAGAAATTGCTAGCTGAAAACTCCCTTTCTGTAAGTTTACTTTCGCATAGTTAACTAGTGCATCTTCTTGGATTTGTTTGTTGAAATCTGCTTTCGCAGCAGCGCTGAAACTTGTGGAAGCGAATTGAAAATTCTCAACTTTCAAATAAGCATGACCTAAATAATAGCTTGAAGCTTGTCCCAACTCACTATCTGCGGCCGCGGAAACTTTCAAATAGTCGGTCGCGCGTTGATAATTTTTGATTTCATACTGAGCGATTCCTGCCTTGTAGATTTCATTTGGAGCCAACTCGCCTTTTCGGGAATTGATAAAGGCATCGTAGTTTTTCGCAGCGTTCTGAAAGTCCTTCTTCGCATAGTAGGCTTCTGCCAGGTACAAATAGATGACTTCCTTTTTTTCAAGATTCTGTCCTGAAACCAACTTAGGCTCTGCGTAGCGAATCAACTCTTCATAACTTCCCTGCTGATAATAAAGCGCGGCCAAGAGGTACGGGACTTGATTCACGTAATAGCTATCATTTGCCGCCATTTGCAAATCACTGATCGCTTTTTGCGTGTTGCCATCTTCCAATGCAATAAATCCACTATAGTAATAAGCATCCACACTTATTGATTGATTCAAGGTTTTTGCTTGATCAAAAAGTGGGGCTGCTTGGCCGTAATTTTTTAATTGAAAATGAGAATATCCCTGCTTGAAGAGGATATCTGCCTTATTAGCATCAGATAATTTTACGGGATCTATCAACGAGTAGCTTTCTAATGCTTCAGGATAATTCTTTTTATAAAAAAAATGATCCCCGAGGTACAATCCTGCGGTCACCACCGAGGGATGATTGCCATTTGTAAGAATGTAACTTTTCATCAGACCCAGTCCATCTGGACTTTCCAGTTGAAGGGCTGCCGTGGCACGATGAAATTCAGTTGATTTGTATTGTTCGGAGCTGATTGGCTGATCAAGCAGTCTTGTATTATCATATAAGCTAGCCGAGAAAAACTGCTTATCAAAAAGTTCAAGATTGTGATCAAGTGTTTGCTGATTACTGCTCTGATAGCGTGAAGATTGGGCGATGGCATCCAAACTAAATCCAATGCTCAAAAAGAGCATAAGGTAATATCTCATAGCTTATTATCTTAAAATAGCTTCTTTAACAGAATTATTACCTGGAAAATCATCCAATCAATTTTCTTGTAGAAGCAGGTCAACTAGTTAGGCTTGGCTAATCAATGCAAGATCTTGTAGACAAGCTCTCGTAGATTTTCGGCGTGTGTCATGCTGCCAGAATCCACTCCTTTGTAACGGAGATCTGCTTCTTTTAGGTAATGAAATATATCAATTACCTTGCCTAAATTATAGTTGCGAGCAGCTGTCACGTATTCTTTCACGAAAAATGGAGGAACACCAAGTATGCCAGCCAACTGCACGTCATTGATGCCTTTTTTACGCGATTGATGGATGATAGTTATTTTGGCAAAGTATGAATACATCAATGAAAAAAGTGGGATAACTGGATGTGCTTTCGGATTCTGGACAAAATAAGCAATAATTTTATTGGCTTTGATTACATCTTTGAAGCCTAGCGCCTTCATAAACTCGAAATTATTGTAATCTTTATTGATTCCGACAAATTTAGAAATATCGTCATTGGTAAACTTTGTCGATTTCTTAAAATTAATTAGCATCTTATCGACCTCGTTTGTTAGTACCTCTAAGTTATTACCGATCGAGTCATTCAACAATTGTGCTGCTCTAGGGTCAATGCTATGCCCTAATCCCCTAAAATATTCTTCGATCCACTGCGTCAATTTGTAATCTGAGACCTTATCCGATTTGACATGGACAGTCCGCTTTTCGAGCTCTTTGCTTAATGCAGTCCGGCCGTCCAGCTTCTTATATTTATACGAAAATACCAGAACGGTACTTGGTAATGGATTGACTAGGTAGCTGATTAATAGCAGCTGCGCCTCCTCCTTTCCCAAATCAAGAATACTCTGTGCTTCCTTGACGATGACCACTTGTCGCTCCGCCATCATCGGAAATTTCCTGGCATTATTCAAGACTGCTCCTACCGTGACATCTTTTCCGTAGAGCACGATTTGATTAAAACTTCGCTCATGCTCCGCAATTGCATTCTTTTCGATGTAATCAGAGATCATATCAATAAAAAAAGGCTCCTCTCCACTTAGAAAGTAAATGGGAGCAAACTTTTTCTCTTTCAGATCTTTCAGAACAGCTTGGGGAGATTGGGGCATAGTTTTTCTTTTCCTTGAATCTAAAGGTAACAATCCCACTCTTTCACCTGCAAAAAGCAGCAGAAGTTATTTCCATAAACTATTCAAGCTTAATTTTGTCTATATAATAAATAATGTAATTATCCGCAGTGATGCAATTGACCTGCCTTTGTTTGCTTGGCAGCGATACTCGCCACGGCGGGGCAAGCCGATGACGTTCCGATAGCCGTTGGCAGAAGTACCGGCAATGCCAGTGTTTACCATATATTAAATCGCTTTTTGCCTTTTACTGGTGTAATTGCGGATATACATAATAAAGAACGACATGAGTTTCGAAATAGCACTAGCAAATTTTAAAGACGGTAAATTTGAAGAATCCTTGGTGATTTTGAATAAGCTGATATCTAAAAAACCCAATCAGCCAGAGTTTCATTTGAATCGTGGTCGAGTCCTTTCCAGACTTAGCCGAACTGCTGAGGCGATTCTTGATTTTGATCTGATTGTGGAATTAGAACCTTACAATACCGATTTCATGAGTGATCGCGCAGTCGTTCTTCACCTATTAAAAAGGAACG
>JBDNIP010000286.1:0-1148 GCA_041688245.1 Algoriphagus sp. | reverse complement strand
GACTGATCACTACGCTGAAGGACCAGCCTCTGGTGATCATCAATAATCCATTCTACCACTTCGCCCTGCTGAAATTCAATCGCCTGGGCTACCGCAGCAGGAAAGTTGACATACCATTGCTCACTTTTGGCTCTCTTAATAAGTTGTACTTTAGTTGGATACCCCATATCTAGTCGTTTAACTAGATACAATATGGCTGAAAAAAGGCCATAATTCCTAATTATGACCACTTTATTTTTAATGTCTAGTAAATCGCCAAACTTGAGAAAGCCCTTTGGTAAAACCAAAGGGCTTATTGTGTTTTTCTAGCGTAAATCTTAAAATCAGACTTTAGGCACCTTCCATCCATTGTGATAGTGGGCTTTCATCAAGTCATTGGCCGCCGAAGATGTAAACTGGTTTTTTTCTGCGTTCCAATATACTTTCTCTCCGGTCTTGTATGCGATATTTCCCATCTGAGCATTGATCGCGGCTACAGAGCCGGTCTGAATCGCACAGTTTAGAAGTTTAGGATCATTAGCTTTTACCGCTTCGGAGAAATTAACTGCATGTAAGTCCAATGCATTTCCGATAGGCTTGCTATGGGCAACTTCCTCCTCCTTATTGGTTCGCACGCCATCTTTGTTCTCAGTCTCCGGAATCACTTTCCAGCCACCCCGATTGACAACTAATGTAGCATTATTTCCGATAAAGGCTATTCCTTCGGTAGTGCCATAGTTACCGCCATCAATTCCTGTGGCATGTTCCCAAAGCATGTTGAAGCCTTCGTATTCATAAACCGTCTGCAAGGTATCGGGTGTCTCAGAAGCATCATCAGGATAGGCAAATTTCCCCCCCGAAGCCATCACTGACTTGGGCGCAGAGACACCCATCGCATACAATGCAATATCAATCTCATGCACTCCCCAGTCAGTCATCAAACCCCCTGCATAATCCCAGAACCAACGGAAATTAAAGTGAAAACGGTTTGGGTTAAATTCACTCGAAGGTGCTGGACCAAGCCACATTTTGTAATCTAATCCTGCCGGTGGAGCTTGATTGGAAAGGACTGGAACGGGTTTCATCCAGCCTTGATAAGCCCAGCATTTCACGAGACGGATTTGGCCCACTTTTCCAGACTTCACATAATCGATCGCCTCAGCATATTG
>JBDNIP010000285.1:0-11583 GCA_041688245.1 Algoriphagus sp. | reverse complement strand
GGGCCTACCTCGAGAAATTGGAGCGTGCTACCAACAGTAAAATTCATTCCTACGAAACACTCCTTGAAGCGCTATCCGATCGAGTTGATTATTTTCACCAACGCGGATGCAGGCTCTCAGATCATGGATTGGAGCAATTATACTTTTTTGAAGGAAACGAATTCAATATTGGCAACCTTTTCCAAGATCTGATGCAGGGCAAAAGCCTGAATCCTACAGAAGTTAAATTTTTTAAATTCAAGACACTCGTCGCCTTATGCAAGCTTTACCATAAAAAGGGCTGGGTACAACAATTTCATCTTGGAGCATTACGAAATACTAACGCCAGATCTTTGAAAATTCTAGGCCCTGACACCGGTTTCGACTCTATTGGTGATTTTGATCAAGCCAAAAGCCTCGCTGGATTTTTAAATGAACTTGACTTAACGGATCAACTGACTAAAACAGTGCTGTATAACTTGAATCCACGAGACAATGAGGTTTTGGCAACTATGATTGGCAACTTCAATGATGGATCCTCAAAAGGAAAAATTCAATTCGGATCCGGCTGGTGGTATATGGATCAGAAAGATGGCATGGAGAAACAATTGAATACACTCTCCAATATGGGATTGGTGAGCTGCTTTATAGGAATGCTGACCGATTCAAGAAGCTTTTTATCCTTTCCCAGACATGAATATTTCAGACGGATTCTCTGCAATTTATTTGGCAGCGATGTCGCAAAGGGTGAGCTTCCATGGGATGAAGAATGGCTTGGGAAATTAATTGCAGACATCTGCTACCACAATGCCAAAAACTATTTCGACTTCAGCCCCTCCAATTTTAAAATCTAATTATGCTTGATTCCTTATTTTCTTTGAAAGGAAAAAAAATTGTTTTTACCGGCGCCGCAGGAGTGTTGGGCAGTGCCATGTGTAAGTACTTAGCTGCTCACGGAGCAATACTCGTTCTACTCGGGCGAACAGCTTCCAAAGTGGATTCACTAGCTTGAGATTAATGCTGCTGGGGGAAAGGCTGAAAGCTATGCTGTTGACGTAACAGATGAGGACGCCTTGGGTCAACTTGCGGACAAGCTGGTTTCAAAATTTGAAGGAATAGATATTTTGATTAATGGCGCAGGAGGAAATATGCCCGGTGCTGTAATTCTACCTGAGCAGACGTTCTTGGACTTAGATTCGGATTCCTTGAAAAAAGTGGTGGATCTCAATTTTCTTGGAACCATCCTTCCCACCAAAGTACTACTTCCTTTGATGCTCAAATCAGGAAAAGGAAATATTATCAATATTTCCTCCATGGCGGCTTCCAGACCCATGACCAGAGTACTGGGTTATGCTGCGGCAAAAGCTGCAATCGATAATTCCACCAAATTTTTGGCAGTAGAATTGGCAACAAAGCATGGAGCGGAGTTTCGTGTCAATGCTTTGGCTCCGGGTTTTTTCCTTACCGAACAAAACAGAAGCTTATTGACAGAACCAAATGGAAGTCTCACTCAGCGAGGAAATCAAATCGTAGCCCATACGCCAATGAATCGCTTTGGCAATCCGGAGGATTTACTGGGGACTTTACACTGGCTTTGTGCCGATGCGTCTGCATTTGTCACCGGAACTGTCATCGCTGTAGATGGTGGATTCAGTGCTTATTCGGGAGTCTAATCTCAACTAGTATGACTAATTAATAGTATATTATTTCTTCTACATTTACAATTGCAACTAGTATTGGCTATTCTCATATTATCTTATTCCCCAATCCTTTATTCTTCAACAAGATGATCACAATGCAACAAACCATGCGATGGTATGGACCAAAAGATCCGGTGAGCCTCTGCGATATCAGACAAGCTGGTGCTATCGGAATCGTCACTGCATTGCACCATATTCCAAACGGTGAAGTATGGAGTCAGGAAGAAATTAAGCAACGAAAAGAACTTATCGAAGCGGCAGGACTAGCCTGGATAGTAGTGGAATCTGTTCCAGTCCATGAGGAAATTAAAACGCGCTCCGGCAATTTCCAAAAGCAAATTGAAAACTATCAGGAAACCATTCGGAATTTGGCAGCTGAGGGCATATTTACCATTTGCTACAACTTCATGCCGATTCTGGATTGGACTCGGACAGATCTTGAACACGAGCTTCCAAATGGCGTAAAAGCATTGCTTTTTGAGAAAAAAGCGGTACAGTCTTTTGATGTGTTTATCCTAAAACGCCTGGGAGCAAAAGAAGAACTAAGTGACGAAGAGTACGATGAGCTGAAAAATTATTACGATTCATTGGCGCCTGCTAAGCATCAAATGATTGTAGACAATATACTCAAAGGACTTCCTGGATCAGAGATTGGCTACACCATGGAGGAGTTTAAGGCAATGTTAGCAACTTATAAAGGAATCGATGCCGGCAAACTTGCCGATCATTTGCGCCTTTTTCTTGATGCAATAGTTCCAATTGCAGAATCTTGTGGCGTATCTATGGCAATTCATCCCGATGATCCTCCATTCTCGCTCTTTGGATTACCCAGAATCATGAGTACTGCGGCTGATGCTCGACGAGTACTTAAAGATCAACCCAGCCCATTCAATGGACTCACTTTCTGCACCGGATCATTTGGTGTGAGGGTGGATAACGACTTGCCGGCAATGGTTGCAGAATTTGGAGAAAATATTCATTTCATTCATTTGCGAAGCACCAAGCGAGATGCTGACGGTAACTTCTACGAAGCTAATCACCTAGAAGGGGATGTACCAATGATCAGTGTGATCAATGAAATCATCAACGTACAAACCGCCAGAGGAAAAAGCCTTCCAATGCGCCCAGATCATGGTCACCAGATGTTGGATGATTTGACCAAAAAGACAAATCCAGGCTATTCCGCAATTGGAAGACTCAAGGGCCTTGCAGAAATCAGAGGAGTGGAAGCCGCATTGATTTTTACAAAAAAAAATGACTGAAAAAGAAAAAATGCTTGCTGGAGAATGGTACCAAGCCGGAGATCCGGAATTAGTCAATGAGCGTCTGCAAGCCAGAAAAACCACTAAAGCACTCAATGATTCCGATCCCAAAGAGGTGGCACTCCGAATGGATTTGGTAAAGAAATTGGTGGGTTCCAGCGGAAAAAACTTCTGGATTGAACCTCCGTTTTATTGCGACTACGGATCCAATATCCAGGTGGGAGATGATGTGTTTTTTAATTTCAATTGCGTAGTGCTGGATGTCGGTAAAGTGACTCTTGGAGATCGGGTTCTTATTGGACCAAATGTTCAATTCTATGCCGCGACACATCCAATTGAGGCAAAGCCAAGAGGTGAATTCTGGGAATTTGGTAAGGCCATAACTATAGGAAATGATGTATGGATCGGGGGTTCGAGTGTAATTTGTCCCGGAGTCAATATTGGGGATAGCGTAGTGATCGGCGCTGGCTCAGTAGTAACAAAAAGCTTTCCAAAAGACGTAGTTATTGCAGGTAATCCTGCCAAAATTATCCGATATTTAGATAAACCTGAAACGTAATCATGCCAAAATTCTACTCAAGACAAGAATTGAATTTTCAACTTTTTGAAAATCTAGACTGCCTTCAATTAACGCAAATCCCCTATTTCGCAGATCATAACGAAGAAACTTTTCATCTGATTTTGGATTCAGCAGACCAGATTGCACACAAAAAACTCTACCCCCTACTCACCGAAATGGATAGAAAGGAACCCACATTGGAAGCAGGAAAAATAAAAATCCATCCAGAAATGAAAGCTATCGTAAGACAGTTTGGAGAAGATGGCTGGATTAATGCGACATTCTCCTATGCTGAAGGCGGTCAACAACTCCCTTGGACAATCCATCTAGCAGCTGGTTTTATCCTTCAAGCGGCTAATTATTCTGCCAGTGTTTTTCCTTTTTTGACTACAGGCGCTGCCAATCTGATTCGTACGTTTGGTTCAAAAGCTTTGGTGGAGAAATTCACCCCTAAAATGTACTCAGGGGAATGGCAGGGTACAATGGCCTTGACCGAACCCGATGCAGGAAGCTCACTTTCTGACTTGAGTACAAGTGCCCAGCCCACAGATCAGGAAGGAGTTTATCTAATCAAGGGCCAGAAAATATACATTTCCTGTGGTGACCATGATGCAGTAGATAATGTGATTCACCTCATGCTCGCCAGAATTTCAGGTGCACCTGCGGGTACCAAAGGAATTTCCTTATTCGTGGTGCCACAAAAAAGAGTCGATTCAGAAGAACCCAACGATGTCTTAACGGAGGGTATCTATCATAAAATGGGCTACAAGGGCGCACCGATTGCACATTTGATGATCGGTTCAAATGACGGCTGCGAGGGATACCTGGTTGGAGCACCCAATCTAGGTTTGAAATATATGTTTCAGATGATGAATGAGGCTCGTCTGGGAGTGGGAATGAACGCCGTCGCCATTGCAACAGCAGCATATCAAGCATCACTGACTTATGCAAAGGAGCGGCCTCAAGGAAGAAAGATCGATGAAAAAGATCTTGGCAAACCTCAAGTACCAATTATTGCTCACGCAGATGTAAAAAGGATGTTGCTTTTTCAAAAAAGCATCACAGAAGGCTCCATGGCACTATTACTCTACTGCACCATGCTGACCGATGAGATCAGCCATGAGTCAGATGTGGAGATCAAATCCAAACAAGAAGCACTTTTAGATCTCTCGACTCCAATCGCAAAAAGCTACCCTTCGGAAATGGGGCTTCAAAGTACCTCGGCAGCCGTTCAAGTTTTGGGCGGAGCTGGTTATACGACAGATTTTCCGGTGGAGCAATATTACCGTGAGGCGCGAATCCATCCGATTCATGAGGGAACGACAGGAATTCACGGAATGGATTTGCTAGGCAGAAAAGTCCTGATTCATGATGGCTTGGGCTGGAAAATGCTGAATCAAGAGATCTTAAAAAGCATCTCCAAAGCAAAATTGACTGTTGGTTGTGAAGCTTTGGCACTTACCTTAGAAAGCTATTTAGCCATTGCTAATGCTACTGCAAACATAGTGCTCCAGAAATCAAAAGAAGGTCCAGTCGTATTCTTGGCAGATGCAACGCTTTTCTTAGAACTTTGTGGGCTTTTAGCGATGGGTTGGATGTGGCTGAATCAAGCCCGATCAGCCAGAGAAAGAATGGCCCGAGTGGAATCAGATCAGAATTTCTATCTGGGGAAAATGGAAACAGCTAGCTACTTCATGGAATATGAACTGGTAAAAATCAAATCGCTTGCTGAGCGATTGAATTCAAGTAAGTACCCCACAATAAATATGAAAGAAGACTGGTTCTAACCTAACTAAATTTAGGAACCCTTCTTATATGAAACAATTCCCTATTTTTGACCAGGGTATTTTTAACAGATTAACTAAAACATGAAAAGAATATTAGTGAGCGGCGGAGGAGGTTTTTTAGGAAGTCACCTTTGCGACCGTCTTTTAAATGAAGGAAATGAGGTGTTGTGTGTAGATAATTTTTTCACAGGAAACCGAAGAAATATCCACCATCTTCTCGATGACAAGAATTTTGAGTTACTTCGGCATGATGTCACTCATCCACTTTATGTTGAAGTAGATGAGATTTATAATCTCGCTTGTCCAGCTTCTCCGATTCATTATCAATTTGATCCAGTTCAAACGACCAAAACATCGGTAATTGGTGCAATGAACATGCTAGGGCTAGCTAAGCGATTGAAAATCAAAATACTTCAAGCGAGCACCTCAGAAATCTATGGTGATCCTGAAGTACATCCTCAGCCTGAAAGCTATAAAGGCAGTGTCAATACCTTAGGACCAAGAGCCTGCTATGACGAGGGTAAAAGATGCGCAGAGACCTTATTTTTCGACTACCACCGCCAGCACCAAGTTGCTATAAAGGTGATGCGAATCTTCAATACCTACGGACCACGAATGCATCCGAACGATGGTCGAGTAGTGAGTAATTTTATTGTCCAGGCATTAAGGGGTCAGGATATCACCATTTATGGAGACGGAAAGCAGACCAGATCTTTCTGCTATGTGGATGATAATATCGAAGGTATGTACCGACTTATGAATAGTCGGGATGGATTTACCGGACCAGTAAACATTGGAAATCCGGGTGAATTCACCATGCTTGAATTGGCAGAAATGGTCATCGAACTTACGAATAGCAAGAGTAAACTGATCTTCCTTCCTCTTCCTGAGGACGATCCAATGCAACGAAGACCAGTCATCGAACTAGCTAAAAAAGAGTTGGACTGGGAGCCTAAAATCGCACTTCGAGAAGGCCTTACTAAGACGATTGCTTATTTCGAAGGGGTGATTTAAAAAATTATTGATGGGTGATAGGTGACCTTTTTATTGGGTTCATACCTGTAAATATCTGGTTCAAGTCGGAAGACTTGAACCTTTTTTTATGCTCTAATTGAACCATTTGGTCAAAGTATTTGGACTTGCACCTTTTACCTCACAACATATCTGAGCCTTTAGCTTTGGAATTATTCAACTAATCTTAAGAATCAATAGGTCAATATTTTACACTGAAATATAATTCGCTATGATGAAAAAAAAAGATCCTAAAAACTAAATAATTAAGAAATAAATTCATATGTTTAGTATGTGAATTAGTATAAAAGCCATGAAAAAAGCCTGCGTTTCCCTGATCTTTTTCCTATTGATAGGCTCATCATTTGCTCAGAAAAGAGCAACTAGAATTATTTTCAACGTTGGTGTACAACAAGCTGGAATGTATCAAGATGTCTGGTTTGAATCCATCATTTGCTTTGAAGGATGCTCTCCCCTCAATCAAACACCCGGATATTCCTATGACTTTAATGTGTCATGCCAGGTCTATTCCAAAAAAACGAATCTAAGCTTTGTCTATGGGATAGGGATTAATCAAAAATCATGGAATGAAATATGGATTACTTCCGGATTTTGACTCAATGCTGATCTTTTATCCTATCGAAAGGACTTGACCTATTTAGGCCTTTTTTATGGAATTAATTACGATTTTCAAATTGGTAAAAAAACCAAACTTATTGCAGGCACTTTGATTAATCCAGAATTCTTAATTAGCGATGTAAATGAGGTTTATAATTCTTTAGGCGCAAGCATTCGAATGACATTAGGATTGGAGTATCAGGCATTTGATAATTTAGCAGTTCAACTCAGGCCTTATTTCCAAACAGCAGTTATGAATTATGGTAAAACACCAGACGTAGCCGGTGGCTTTAATTCACAAAACTTTATGCCTTATTCTTTTGGGGTAAACTTAGGAATTATGTTGAATCGAGTTGCTGATTAAGGAGAGTTGAAGTTCTTAATTCAAATTCAGAAAAACATTCTTGACGAAGGACTTCCTGTGACAACACATCGCTATGGAAATCCGGAGAATAAGTAAAAATTACAGCTGGTATTTAGAAATAACGGTCCAAGTCTGAAGACCTTGAACCACTGATTTATGCATAATTCACTTTGCGTTCCTTGACGAAACCGCTGCGACCTCTGTGATTGAAAGACTATAAGAATGTCATTTACTTTGCGTTCCTCCCAGAAACCTTGGCGTCCATTGTGGTTAAAAGAAAAGGTCCGACTCTTACGAACTGGACCTTCTTTCTTTTAAGCTGTTTCAGCTTCTATCATTTCAATATGGCCCTCCTTGATTATTCTTCTCAAGATCTTACCCACATTTGATTTGGGTAGCTCATCAATGAAGTAAACTTCCTTTGGGCACTTATAATTTGTCAATGATTCTTGACAATGAGCGAATATTATTTTGTCTGTCAGTGATTTGTCTTTGGTCACTACGTATGCCACTACTTTTTCGGTGGATTTTGGATCAGGCATTCCAATTACCCCCACTTCCAATACTCCTTGACAAGAGGCGATCACATTCTCCACCTCATTTGGATAGACATTGAAGCCAGATACAAGAATCATTTCCTTTTTTCGATCTACGATTTGGGTATAGCCATCATCATCCATAATCCCAATATCTCCTGACTTAAACCATTCTCCCATCATTACCTCAGCAGTATCGGCCGGTCGATTCCAATAGCCTTTCATTACTTGTGGTCCTTTGATACAGATCTCGCCACGTTCTCCATTTGGAAGGATTTGGCCTGCATCATCGACAATAATCATTTCGGTATTAGGAAGCGGAATACCAATCGTTCCAATTCGTTCTGTTCCATCAATTGGGTTACAGGAAGCTACTGGAGATGTTTCTGTCAATCCGTAGCCCTCGGCAAGTGGAGTTCCAGTTATTTTTCTCCATTTTTCTGCAGTTGCTTTCTGAACTGCCATTCCCCCTCCTACTGTGACTTTCAATGCACTGAAATCAAGCTTTTGAAAATCTTCCTGATTCATCAAGCCATTAAACAGAGTATTTACTCCTGTGAAAACAGAGAATTTATGCTTGGAAAGCTCCTTGATAAAGCCGGGCATATCTCGGGGATTAGTGATCAGGAGATTATGTGCACCGATTTTTAACATCGCCAGGCAGTTTACCGTCAGGGCAAAAATATGATAAAGTGGCAGCGCAGTGACTACGATTTCTTTCCGCTCTTCCAGTTTAGGTTTCATCCAAGAAGAGATCTGCTGCATGTTTGCAATAATATTCGCGTGGGTAAGTTCAGCACCTCTTGAAACTCCCGTAGTCCCACCAGTATATTGTAAGAAAGCAATATCTCCCAGCATGAGTTTGGGCTGAATGAATTGATGCTTGGCCCCTTGAGCTAATGTTGATTTAAAAGAAATTGCCTTTGGAATCGAGAAAGCAGGGACCATCTTTTTGACATGTTTCACGACCAAATTGACAATTGTACCTTTTAATCCACCCAATAGATCTCCAAGTTCGGTGACAATAATATGCTTTGCCGTGATTTCAGGAAGTATTTTTTCTAGATTTTTTGCAAAATTGGCAACAATCACCACTACCTCAGCTCCTGAGTCATTGAATTGGTGCTTCATTTCTGCCGGGGTATAGAGCGGATTCGTATTCACCACAATCATTCCAGCTCGCAAAGCACCAAACATCGCTACCGGATATTGAAGAATATTTGGCATTTGAATAGCGATTCGAGTGCCTTTTTTTAATTGAAGTACTTCGGTCAGATAAGTCGCAAAGTTCGCACTTAACCGACCTAAATCTTCAAATGAAAGCGTTTTGCCCATACATTCATAGGCAACAGCGGATCCGTATTTAGTTACGCATTCATCGAAGAGTTCGGAGATATTTAAATAAGCTGTGACATTTACAGTTTTGTCAACAGTCGCAGGATAGTATTTGAACCATGGAAAGTCCGGCATAGAATTGGTTTTTTTTGGGTATAAACTATTTCCCCTAAATTACTGGAAAATCTCAGTTTAGATCACATTTTTAATCCTAATTCAGAATTTTTCTTGCAATCAACTCTTTCATGATCTCGTTAGTACCTGCGTAGATCCGCTGAACTCTTGCATCTGCATAGGCTCTAGCTATGCCATATTCCCACATATATCCATATCCACCGTGAAGCTGCACACATTCATCGGCAACTTTACATTGAAGTTCAGTCATATTATATTTAGCGGCAGAGGCCATGGCTGGATCCACTTTTCCATCAATATGCAGCATCACCAGTTGATCGCAGTAGATTCTCCCTTGCTCCAATTGAGCGGTCATCTCTGCCAGTTTGAATCGAGTATTTTGGAATTCAGATAATGCTTTCTTAAATGCTTTCCGCAGCTTGACATAATCCAGCGTAACCTGAAGCATATATTCACCCAAAGCTATCGCCGCTAATGCGACCACCAACCGTTCTTGTGCCAGCTCCTGCATCAAATATTTAAATCCTTCTCCCTCTTTTCCCAGTAAGTTGCTCTTGGGCACTTGTACATCCTCAAAGAAAAGTTCGCAGGTATCCTGTGCATGAAGTCCAACTTTTTCAAAAGGGAAACCTTTCGTATACCCCTTCATAGAATTATCCATTACTACTAAGCTGATTCCTTTTGCTCCTTTGCTAGGGTCTGTTTTTACAGCGATCACAACCACATCTGACAAGTAACCATTCGTGATAAAGGTCTTTGATCCATTCACCAAATAATAATCTCCATGATCTATAGCAGAAGTTCCCATCCCCTGCAGATCTGATCCTGCACCTGGTTCAGTCATGGCTATGGCTCCAATGTATTCTCCAGAGACCATTTTGGGTATATATTTTTCTTGAACTTCCTGATTGCCATAATGTAAAATATATGGCATCACAATATCAGAATGTAGCGGATATCCGATGGCTGGACCGGAGCAGCCACTTAAACCCAATTCCTCAATCAAAATTGCATTAAATCGGAAATCAGAAATATTCATTCCTCCCAAATTCTCAGGAGCTTGAAGTCCGAGAAATCCGTTTTCACCTAGTTTCAACCAACTCTCTCGGGAAACCATTTTCTGATTCTCCCAGTCATGATTATTAGGTGTAATTTCTTTTGCTATAAATTCTCTGGCAGCTTGTCTAAAAAGGTCATGCTCTTCAGTGAAAATCGTTCGTGGTAGTCCAAACATGATATTTAATTGGGTTTAATTTGTTTCAAAAATAGCATATTTTCCAGGGAGCTATCGCACCGTTTGTACATTTGCCAAGCTATTTCAGTAGTGATTCTACGATAAAAATGAAACTATCGACGAAAGAAAAATATTAGTAGTTTAGCCAGCGAAAAAACCTGACACAAATGATCGATTTATCTGAAAAAAGTACGGTAGAAACTATAGCAAATCTTCCAATATGGAATTCAGGAGAAAAGCCAAATAAGGTGGAAATCGCTGGGGAAAGCAATATGAATCTAGTCCTCAGAATTACCACTAACCATCGAAGTGTCATCCTGAAACAATCTAAATCTTACGTTCGAAAATTTCCACAGATCCCTGCCCCTATCGAGCGAATTAAGGTGGAAAAGGAGTTTTATTCCTTGATGGAATCTGATCCGGTTCTAGCATCTTTTTCACCAGAAGTATATCACTTTGATCCTGACAACTATATTCTTATGACTGAGGATCTTGGAAAGGCAGTTGATTTTATGGAAATCTATAGCATAGGATTTTCGATTTCAGAATCTATCGTAGCTCAACTTACAGCATATCTCAGTTCACTTCATAGCTTACAAGTCTCCAGCTTTCCAGAAAATCTTGAAATGAAGAAACTTAATCATATCCATATTTTCAACTTCCCATTTGAGCAAGAAAATGGCTTTGATTTGGATACCGTTCAGCTTGGTCTGCAAGCCTTAAGCTTGAAATATAAGCAGGATAATAAGTTAAAAAAAGTAATCCAAAAGTTGGGCGAACAATACCTGGTAACTGGGAAAACCCTGATTCACGGAGACTTCCATCCCACCTCATGGCTTCAAATCGGAGAAGAAATCAGAATTATTGATCCAGAGTTTGGTTTCATGGGTGATCCTGAATTTGACCTTGGAGTACTTTTTGCTCATTTCAAATTGAGTAAACAAGCAGATTCCCTACCATCAGACTTTTTGAAAAAGTATAAAAACAGCTATTCGAAAGCAAAAATCAACCAGTATGAAGCCATCGAAATCATGCGGAGACTAATTGGGATAGCCCAACTTCC
>JBDNIP010000284.1:0-1602 GCA_041688245.1 Algoriphagus sp. | reverse complement strand
GATTTTCTTCGAGCTTTTCACCATATTCTGCTTTGTTCACACCATCTATTCCAACGGCTTTCCTTCCATCCAGTTCGTTGAAACACTTCGTTAGAGATTCCATATTAAACAAGTGCATGAATTGATCGAACACCTTTTCTGGATCTCTTGAAGATAGCCATGCTATACGTTGCAGTTTCGTTTCCGTCGATTTTTGAAATTCGGATGATTCCATTTGACGTTCCCCTTTCACGTTTGATCTGACCCAGAGTCCTTCCCTCCGCGGGCATTACTCCGCTTCATTGGTACTACGACTCATCTGACTCCCAATTTGCCTTCCCAATATTCTCGCTTTTACACTTGTTTATCAGTACTGTCTTCCCTGTCAGAGCTAGTTGGGTCTCCCACGTTTACACACTGACTTTTGATGCATGCCATGCTCTTAGACCCCGAGAATGGAGTGCCTTTCATACCCATTGCGAAGAGCACCCTGTTGCTTTCCAGGACAATAAACCTGTCAGCCATTCCGTTGATAAAAATTACGAGGCTCAATCACTTCAGCTAACGCTTACGGCCTACATCATCCCTGCCTACGCTTAACTCGTATCATTACTGATACCAGCTCAAGGCTCGGTACGTAGTGCGGCGGGTACCGCTTCTACGGTGGCACTTTCAGCCACTACTCAGTGCGCACTTCGTGGCGCACTATTATCATTTTGTAATCGAAATGATCAGAAAGCAGGCAGCCTATCTATTCAATAGATTTTTTTGTCCAAAGTCCAATACATTAGAACCCATTTATAATTTGGGTGATGAAGTTACATCGTCATTATCCGTATTATTTTCCATGGATGCTTCCGGTTTAAACTTCGAAGAAATATCTTCAACTTGATTCAGACCTAAAATATTTCTAAAAAAGTCTACTATTTTTTGACCTAGATTTCGAGAGTCAATTTTTGATTGCATTCCTGCATGTCCATAGCTTATACCATTGTTCTCTACAGTAATACTTGGTGAGTCACTACTCTTTGAAAAGTCAATATCAATAGTTCCTTGTAGTTCAACTACATATTTATTACCTTGATCTGGTTCTATGCTGTATTCCTCATTTGCCATTGCCTCAGCTGAAGTACCAGGAGTAGCCAGGAAATTTTTTACGCCAGTTATTTCTTGAACTTTAAAACCTTTAGGAGTTGTTTGAACATGTATCATCATATCCATATTGCCCACAGTAGCATATACCTCTTCTTGTTTGTATTCTTCGTTATATTCTTTCATTGATATAGAAAAAGCACCTGATACAGGATACATGAATCCACCTTGATGAAACGCGGTTTCAAGATAATTAATAATTTCAGCTCTGTTCACTTTATCTATATTACCTACATCTTTTAAAATCACTTCATCAAAAAATTTTTTTACATCTTCAGTAGTTTTAAAATCATTATAATCCTTTTTAAAATGACTAAGTAGATCGCCATTAATGGTCATTCTATCTTGGCCAGCCTCTCTTAACCAATCTGAAGCAAGATTGCCTCCTGCCGTATTTGGTTTATTTATAGTTACAGGACTATATGCACTATGAAATTTTTGCCATTTGCTCATTTGATTTAATCCATTTTG
>JBDNIP010000283.1:0-1394 GCA_041688245.1 Algoriphagus sp. | reverse complement strand
GGAATATCGATCTGTATTTGCTTCCCTGCCCGTTCAATGGTATAGAAACCATTTTCACTTAACAAAGCTGAGCCACTACTCAGGTCATTGATTGAAGTATAAGTCTCCCCGTTTATATCGATTATTTTGTCCCCTGTTTTGAAGCCTATGGATTCACCTATGTCATAGGCAACAATCCCATTTTCGATCACCTGATCCCGTGAAAAATAAGTCTCACCATTCTGGTATACTAAGACAACAAATATGATAATGCCGGTAATCACATTCACGACAACTCCACCCAACATAACAATCAATCGCTGCCAAGCTGGCTTGGATCGAAACTCCCAAGGCTGCGGTTCGGCAATCATTTGATTGGAATCCATTGATTCATCAATCATTCCGGAAATTTTTACGAATCCTCCCAAAGGGATCGCTCCAATCGAATATTCAGTCTCTCCCCATTGGAAGCCAGCTATTTTTGGAGGAAAACCGATTGAAAATTTTTCTACTCGCATACCAAACAGCTTTGCGGTAAGCAAATGGCCTAACTCATGCAATCCCACCAGAATAGACAATCCCAGTAGCAATTGGCCAACCATAATTAAAGTATCCATTATTTATTATTCTTTATTAGTTCTTGTGTTATTTCTCTTGCCCTAAAGTCTGTGGAAACATAGTCTTCAAGACTCGGGCATGCAATAAACTCAGCTTTCGCTAAAGTTTCTTCAATCAAATCAGACATTTCAAGGAATCCAACTTCTTCCCTTAAAAAAGCCGCAACGACCATTTCATTGGATGCGTTCAGAATACAAGGAGCGTTTCCTCCCATTGCCAGCGCATCAAATGCCAGTTGAAGGTTCCTGAATGTCTTTTTATCGGGTTGCTCAAAAGTTAAATTAGGATAGTTTAAGAAATCAAATCGCTCAAAACCATTTTTTAATCGATCTGGAAAACTCAAAGCAAACTGAATCGGGATACGCATATCAGGCAGCCCAAGTTGTGCTTTAAGCGATCCATCTTCAAATTGAACCAATGAATGAATGATACTTTGGGGATGTACTACAACATCAATCTGCTCAGTCTTCAATCCAAAAAGCCATTTTGCTTCAATCACTTCTAAACCCTTATTCATCAAAGAAGCTGAATCAATAGTGATCTTAGCTCCCATTTCCCAGTTGGGATGTTTGAGCGCCTGAGCTTTGGTTACTGACTTCAAGAAATCTCGATCTTTACCGCGGAAAGGTCCACCGGAAGCCGTAAGAATTATTTTTTCGATTGGATTGTGAAATTCACCGATCAAACACTGAAAGATTGCTGAATGCTCTGAATCTACAGGGAAAATATTTACTCCATTTTCTTTGGCTAAAGCAGTAATAATCTCTCCGGCTACTACCAATGTTTCTTTATTGGCT
>JBDNIP010000282.1:0-5178 GCA_041688245.1 Algoriphagus sp. | reverse complement strand
GGAGAGCTGACAAAGGCGCAATACTTTACTGGGTTGAGGCGCAAGACGAAGGTGATCCTAGAAACGAGGTGAAAGATCGGGAGATCATTTATACACTAGACGCACCTTTTGCCGGCGAGAAGAAAAAGTTAGCTACCACGCCATATCGTTTCGCTGGCATCGCTTGGTCAGATGACAACTTTGCGATCATGAATGAACAATGGTCAGCAAGTCGGAAAGAAATGAGATCTGTCATCAATCCGTCCAACCCTAATCAAGCCAAACGATTAATCATTGAGCGGTCTTCTGATGATATTTACAATGATCCGGGAGATCCACTTTTTATAGAAAATCAATTTGGGAAAAATGTACTGTTAAGAAATGGAGATTTGGTATTCATGACCAGTCAAGGAGGATCACCTGATGGGAATATGCCTTTCCTTTCCACTTTTGACACTAAAACCAAAGCCCAAAACATCCTTTGGAAATCTCAAGCACCCTATTATGAGCGCATAGTAAAAGTCCTCGATGAGTCAGGTTCGGAGTTTATCACTTTGAAAGAAAGTACAGCTATCCAGCCTAATTATTGGCTGGTGAATACCAAAAAGCGAATAGCTCCAATGCAGGTGACGAATTTTGTACACCCTTATGAATCGCTGAAAGGAATCCAAAAGCAGCAAGTGACCTATTCCAGAAAGGATGGATTAAATCTCTCAGCGGTAATCTATACCCCTGTAGGCTATGATCCAGCCAAAGACGGCACGCTCCCCGTTTTGATGTGGGCCTATCCACGAGAATATAAGTCCAAAGAGGTTGCTGCTCAGGTTAGAGGTTCTAAATATGCCTTTACACGTCTAAATTGGGGATCACCGATCTATTGGGTGACTCGCGGCTATGCAATTATGGATCAAACTGAAATGCCAATTGTAGGGGAAGGTGACAAAGAACCAAATGATTACTTCTTAGAACAGTTGGTTTGGAACGCAGAGGCTGCCATAGACAAAATTGTGGATATGGGAATTGGAGATCGGATGAAAATTGCAGTGGGTGGGCATTCCTATGGTGCATTTATGACTGCAAACCTGCTTTCCCATACTGATCTGTTTGCCGCTGGAATCGCACGGAGCGGAGCATATAATCGTACCCTGACTCCATTTGGCTTCCAGTACGAGCAGCGTACCTATTGGGAAGCTCCTGAGGTTTATTTTAATATGTCTCCGTTCTCTTTTGCACACAAAGTGAAGACTCCGATCCTGATGATCCACGGAGAGGCAGATAATAATTCTGGCACCTTCCCGATCCAATCAGAACGCTACTATAATGCACTGAAGGGTCACGGCGCTATAGCCAGATTGGTTTTCTTACCAAATGAAAGTCACGGCTATGCTGCTCAAGAGTCTATCCTCCACACGCTTTGGGAGATGGATACCTGGCTTGAAAAGTACGTGAAAAATAAGAATACGATGGATAAATCGAAGTAGATCCTTTTATAGGAAGCCCCTTATTTCAAATTAAATAAGGGGCTTCCTAGTATAATTTCTGATTAACAGTGAGCAAACAGAAGTAAATTTAAATTGACGTCATCCGGATGACCGATCAAAAAATTCATGATTCAAATCTTTTAAAACTGGAAAATATGATTTTCTGCTTTAGCATCAGAAAGCAGATATAGATGAAATCTGTTGCTATTGCCAAGAGATAATTTGGGGATTTGGCATACTTAATTGTTGCGGATCCCTAGTTCTAAAAGCTAAGAAAATAAGGCTGCCAGTTCATTTGCTGATATAAAAAATCAAAATTTTCAGCTTTTACCCTATCAATAAAAATCCATCGAGAAAGAATCGGGCGGATTATAAATGAATCGGAATAGTGGTGCTTCGGCTAGATTATTTGCTCAAGTTGATTCTCAAACCAGCAGTCGCGAACAGACCATTTGTTTTACCAAAATTAATTTGGGTGATATCCTGCTGAATGTCTGTCACTGACCATTCATAGCTCAGATCTAGAAACAAAATCCAAAAATCCAGTCCGGCGCCTGCAAATACGCCCCATTGTGCTTTATTGACATCAATGTTCTTCAAACCATCTGAGGTATTCGTGATGAAATATCCTGATCCACCACCAAAGACACGTAAAGCGATCGTAGAATCATCGTTTCCAATGATATTCAAACCGACCACAACAGGAACTCTGAATCCGCTGAATTGAGCTTTTAGCTCATCGAAGTCATTGATATCATCTGACTTAAAATCGGCTGACTTTGACTGAAAAAAGATACCCGGTTCAAAATAAAACTTGTTGCCAAAAGCAATACTTCCACCTACTTGCCAACCTGTATTTCCGTTGGCCGTTACGTCGCTCACATTGGAAACGTCAGCAAAATTAAGTCCCACACCAGGCTTAATTGTCTGCGCATTGGCAGCGATCACCATCATTGCCAGTCCAGCTGTAAATAAAAATTTTTTCATATTTTTTGAAATTAAAAATTTTCGATAAATGCTTAAATAATTTGATTCTAAATTTGATTGGAAATTCCGGCTCTTCAATCTATTTACAATTATAAAATTATTGTTTTGATTCTAAAATTATTTCGATCTAAACAAGGCATTGATTTCTAGTCGATGAAGAGCTAATTAACATAAAACGCAAAACAACCGAAATAGGATGGTTTTACTAAGCCTATATTCAATTTAATGAGTATTTGATTTGTTGCACGTTCCGGAACAATCCGAAACTTTAATTTGAAATCAGCCCAAATATCCATTTTCTCAAAGGAGTTAGAGTCTGTCCCGAGTATCGGGAGGGATTTAAAGGAAGCAAATCAGCATTAAATTTGGCAACATGCAGGATTACGGATAATCACATTTAATATCATCTTTCACTGTGAATAAAAGATAAGATTCCTTGAATTTGAGTTCTAGTAATATTTTCTCCACTGATCTTAAAAGTGAATTTTCATTGATTGTAAAGTTGCTTTTGGAGTAAAATTCAGCTGATAATTTATACCAAGTTGATCTGCAAAAAAATTTCTCGAAGACTACCACTATTCACATTTTCCTTGCCTAGCGCATAGATAAGATTGGTTTTGCTGAGATGTAGTTTTTCTAGGTAAAAGTTAGGCGAATTATTTTTAAGATGTGTTTTACAATGCTAGTTGTTTTCAGAGTGATTACGCCAAATCAGCTCCCCACATGAAGATCAAAAATAAGATTCCCAATGCAATTCGATAGTAACCAAATGCCATAAATCCATGATTGGATACATATTTCAAAAATAGCTTAACGGCAATCCAAGCTGTGATAAATGCGACTACCAGCCCGATTCCCATAAATGAAATCTGCTCATTGGTCATCGTCAAATCACTTTTCAACAAATCATATCCTGATGCAGCCATCATAGTTGGTACTGCCAAAAGGAAAGAAAACTCCATTGCCTGTTTTTTATCCAATCCATTAAATACACCTCCAATAATTGTAGCAGCAGCTCTAGAGGTACCCGGCACCATGGACAGACACTGAAATAGTCCGATGAAAAAGGCATTTTTGTAGGAAATATCCTCCACTTCAGCGAGGTCAGATTCTGAATTGACTACTTTTTTATCAATGAAAATCAATACAATTCCTCCCAAAATAAGTGAAACCGATACCACAATTGGGTTAAACAGGTAGGCTTTGATGTACTCGTAGGCCAAAAGTCCAACAATCGCTGTGGGAATAAATGCTGCCAGCAACTTGAAATAGATTGCCCATCCTCTAAAGAATCGTTTGATGTACATCAGCGCTATCGCCAGAATCGCACCAAGTTGAATTCCAATTTCAAAGGTTTTGACAAATTCATCCTCGTGGATATTCATTGCCGCTGAAGCTAAAATCATATGACCTGTAGATGAGATCGGCAAAAATTCGGTAAGCCCTTCAATAATGGCAATTATAATGGATTGGAAAAGAGTCATGGGTATTTGATAGTTCGAGGGGCAAAGGTAATAATCCCATTCAAAGGAAAATAAAAGCTTCTGGACTTTCCGGTAAATTTTGAATTGAAAATTTATTTTAGCTAATTCTCGTTTTGAAAAATAAAATCCACCTCCCGTTTTTGGCAAATCAATTAAAATTCATTTTATGAGGAAAGCTGCCCTTTCACTGCTATTATTTTGCTTGACATTATTAGCCAATGCTCAAGAAGGAAAAGAAAGTCCTTTTAAATCCCAGATCAAATCAGTCACCGTTTTCCTAAGTGGAGCTCAGGTCTTTGAATCTGCCATAGGTAATTTTCCGGCAGGAGAGTCTGTGGTAGTGATCAAGGGTCTTTCTCCCTATCTTGATGAGAAAAGTATTCAGGTCAAAGGTCGCGGCAATTTCGTAATCCAAGCTGTCAATCGGAGACTAGACTATCTCTCTGAAAAAGGTAGCGAAGAGGAAGTGAAAAAGCTGGAAGAACAACTGGATGCAATCGGACGAAATCAAAGTCTTGAATTGGGCAGACTGGAGATTTTAGGCGAAAAAAGTTCACTGCTCAATGCCAATAAAAATCTCGGAGGAAGTCAAAGCACTACATCCATAGCAAATTTGAAGCAAGCCTTGGACTTTTATGATGCGGAATTGACTACTATCAAAAAGGAAGAACTCCAGATCAAAGCCAACCTGCAGGAAGAAAATATAAAACTCAATTCACTGAGAAATCAATTGGCAAGTCTTCAAGCTTCAGAAAATAAATCCACTTCTGAAATTCGAATTAAAATCAAGGCACCTGTAGCTGGAAGTGCAAGTTTCGATGTGAACTACCTAGTAGCTAATGCAAGCTGGTATCCCAAATATGATATTCGGGTCAAAGATGTGAACAGCCCTTTGAGCATCAATTACAAGGCTGAAGTCAATCAAAATACCGGTGTGGATTGGAAAAATGTGAAGTTGCGCTTCTCCAACGGAACCCCAAATCAAGGAGGTCAAGCGCCAGATTTGGATAAGTGGGAGCTGAACTATGCGAGATTGACAGTGATACAACCGAGAAGCGCTGTTCCAATTTCTGGAAATGTCAGTGGAAGAGTCATCGATGAGCAAGGCGAGGGGATTCCGGGAGCGACCGTGCTCGTGAAAGGAACAACCATTGGTACAAATACGGATTCAAATGGAGGGTACTCAATCACAGTGCCTACACGAAGCAATCGATTAGTCTTTTCATTCATAGGAATGAGCACCGAGG
>JBDNIP010000281.1:0-6109 GCA_041688245.1 Algoriphagus sp. | reverse complement strand
CAAATGGCCTTCCAAGTGGATTTTCCGCCAAAGCGCCCCCTAGCGGATTGAAGTTTTCACCATTTCGTTCACTGTAGGAAACCAGTGTGGAGGTACCGATTTTCACTTTGCTAGTGATCTGATGATCTAAGTTGATCCTGAAAGAGTATCTTGAAAAATCTTGGTTGATGACTACACCTTTGTCCTTGAAGAAGTTTCCAGAGATAAAGAAAGTTGTTTTGTCACTTCCTCCACTTAGACTGACCTGATGGCTTTGGATAGCGCCGGTTCGAAGTAATCCGCCAACATAATCTGTGGATCTTCCAGTCGCTATTCCATCAAGCTCTACCGGCTCAAACAAAGTGGCATCCGCTGCTGCGGTGGAAGGTCCATCAGGATAAGCTCCTGTAGCTCGGCGTGATTCACGCTTGTACTCTGCGAACCCAGGTCCATCGAAAACTTCAATCTGTCCCAATTCTTGGTTGATGCCGTAATAAGAGTCAATAGATACTTTTGTTTTACCTACCGTTCCTCGCTTAGTCGTAATCAAAACGACCCCATTAGCACCTCTGGAACCGTAAATTGCAGTTGCAGAGGCATCTTTCAACACTTCCATGGAAGTAATATCTTGAGGGTTGATATCATCTAGCCCGCCTACAAGCGGTATTCCATCTACCACATAAAGCGGCTCATTGGAAGCATTGAATGATCTTCTACCCCGAATACGGACCTGAGGAGCAGCACCAGGTTTGGAGCCAGACTGAGTCACATCCACGCCAGCTGCTCTACCTTGTAAAGCCTGTCTTGCATCAGTAATTGGCAATTCTTGTATTTCTTTACTACCAACAGAGGAAATCGCTCCGGTAAGCTGGCTTTTCTTTGCTGTACCATATCCAACAACGATCACCTCATCCAAATCTGATAGATCAGGCTGGAGGGCAATGTCAATTTTAGACTGGTTTCCAACTTCTCGCTCTATCGGACTATACCCTATAAAAGAGAAGATCAGAACCCCATTTGTAGGAGAACTAATTGAAAACTGACCATCAATGTCAGTAGTGGTTCCAGTGGTAGTCCCTTTCACAAGGATGGTTGCTCCTGGAAGGGGAGCTCCTGTTTCATCAGATACAGTACCTCGTATCTGAGCATTCTGAGCAAAGGCGCTGACAGCACCGAAGATCAAAAAGACCACCACCAGAAGGTGTGTGTAAATTTTTTGACGCATAATAAATTAGGTTTATTGAAAATATTAATTCGTTACCAAGTAACCTTCGGGATTACTCTTGAGTAAATGAGTAATACTTTTACTACTTGATAGATTCAAGTTAATGTTTCGGAAAATCAATCTCAAGACTTTCGGATTAGGACTTACGGAATCGATTGCGAAGCTTAGAAAAGGGTATTTATCCTAAATGAAGGTAGCAGCCAGCCCCAATAAAAAAACTTGGTTTGGAATAGCGTCTCTTGAAAACAAAAAAACGAAATCTGATTATCCTCAATGAGGCCAGTGACCTCTCTTTCTTTGGTCAACTGGCGGGAAGACCGATGACAAAAGACGGAAGACCCGCCACAGCGAGGCAGGCCGAAACGCCCAATTATCAATTAAGCGTTTATTATATTCTTATCTCTTCTGCCTACTGGCAAAGTGACGGATAATCATGAATGTAACTAAGTCAAAGTGATATTTAAAAAAAATACCGCTTTAACCTGATGGTCAAAGCGGCAGAAGAATTTAAGCTTTACACTTTTGGGGGTTCCCAGCCTTTTTCATATGCTCTAGTCCAGAGTGCCATGGCTTTCTTAGAATTGGTGATGTGTCCATTTTTTGAATCGCAAATAAGGGTCTCTCCGGTTCGGTAAGAAATGTTGGCCAAATGACAAAGTAGGGTAGAGACAGCTCCGTCTTCAATATTCGAATTCTGCTTCTCTTTGCCACGAACTGCATTGAAGAAATTTACTACGTGCATTGTGCTCATATCTCCGCCGCCTCCGAGCTGAGTTCCTCCTTCGGTACCTCCGCCCATATTTTCTTTGATCAATTTTCCTCCACGATCATACTGCTTATATCCACCGCGATTTACGAAGACCGTTCCGTCGGTTCCATAAATAATGGTTCCACGATCTGCACCATAGGTAGTATAGGAATTCCTGCTTTTGCCATCCCATTCGATCACCGAACCATTTTCGAATTTGAATTGTGCTTCCATGGTATCATACATGACCCAACCATCTTCAGGGAAATGTCGCTTTGCAGCTTCAACTTCCACCATATTTGGATAATCCACTTGCAGTGCCCATCTCGCTACATCCAATTCGTGAGTAGCATTGTTTCCTGTTTCAGCTGTGCCATATTCCCAACCATACCAATGCCAGTTGTAATCCCAAGTATCATTAGTATATGCTTTTCGTGGTGCTGGACCTTGGAACAATTCCCAATCCAAACCTCCAGGAGCTGTAGCTGCTTTAGGATTTGGTACCTCACCTCGTCCATTGCTGTAGAAAGCAGTCGCTTTGTAGGCTTTTCCGATTGCTCCGGCATGAATTGCAGCAATGATTTCTCGGGTTTCTGGAGCAGAACGTTGCTGGTTTCCCATCTGGACTACTCGATCATATTTCTTTTGGAAAGCAATCAATAGTTCTCCTTCTCGGGGATTGTGGGAGCAAGGCTTTTCTACATAGACATGCTTACCGCGCTCTAGCGATAGCCAGGTTCCCGGCGCATGCCAATGATCCGGGGTAGCGATGATCATGATATCCACCTCCTTGTCATCCATTACTTTCATGACATTCTGCTCAAGTTTTGGCGTATAATCGATATGCTTGGCAAAGTTCTTCGCTGCTTTTGGCATCTGAGATTGCATAGCATCGCAGAGGTACATCAGATTGACATTACTGGACTTCAGGCCAACCGGCTCATAAAAAGCTCCCAATCTTCTCCCTAGCCCGGCGATTGCTACATTCAGTCGTTCATTTGCGCCAATAATATTTCCATAGGATTTAGCTGAAAAGGCCATAGAACCTAAAGCTGAAAAGCCGAGTGTCATCGCCGCAGACTTTTTAATAAATTGTCTTCTGGGATTGTTTTTCATGATTGATTTTGGGTCTTAATTTAAAGTCTTGATCTTGATATTTTTGAAGCTCACTTCATCCCCGTGATCCTGAAGTAGGATATGACCTTCTTTGGCTTCGCCAAAATTCTCCCATTTCGCGTACTTACTGATTGCGACCAAGTCTTTGAATTCTTGAGATCCTCTTTGGTACTCGATTACTTTAATACCATTGAGGTAATGCATCACTTTATTGTCAGCGGTAACTATTATTCGGCCTTTATTCCACTCCCCGATTGGCTTGATGAATCTTCGCTGCTTATCCGCTTTGATCAAATCATAAAGCGAAGCAAGAGTTCTGTTTCCTGCTATACCCATTTTAGCATCGGGATGCTTTTCGTCATCCAAGACCTGATATTCCAGTCCGATTGCAGAGCCTTTGTTCCCTTCAGTCAAAGTCACAAAATACTTCAACCCGCTATTTGCTCCTTCAGTCAGTTTGAAATCAAAGGCTAAATCAAATGCCGAGAATACTTCCTTAGTGACAATATCTCCTGAATTGGTAGATTCGCCCCCATTTGACTTCGCTATAGATAAGATGCCCTCATTGATGCCCCAACCGGAATCAGGAAATGAATCTTTGTAAGCTCCCTTCCAACCTTCATTTGTTGTGCCGTCAAAAAGCAATTTCCAACCCATATTCTTTTCATACTCAGTAAGATTGTTCAAGGTATTGTTGACTACGAAAATATCTGACTTGAATGGAATTGGATCCAGATTGGCAGTTTTGATTTTTACATTTTTGAAGCTTGTCTTTCTTCCTGCATCCTCTGGTTTTTTTATGCTGTGCACCTGAAGCCCGATAAATCCGGTCTTATCCATATCATCCACCACATAGGCTACTTCCTGACCATTAAGCCAAGTTTTGATTTCATCGCCAATTGCTTCGATTCGATAATGATTGAATTCACCCATTTTGAAAGCTGTTCTAGCCGCAGGATTCAAATCCAATGGATATAACCAACCTCTTCTTGCCTCATCGTATATTCCTGCAGACCATGCTCGCTCGCCTGGATCTGCTTCGACCTGATAGCCAAAAACCAATCCTTTTCCTCCTTTACCATTTGGGTCAAATTGACCTCGAGCCATTACTCCTGAATTACTGGATAGGTGCGCTACCTTAAGGTCCAATTCAAGGATAAAGTCTCCAAAGATTTCCTCAGTAATCAAAAACGTATTTGGAGAACCAGCTACGGCAGTACCTACTATTTCACCATTGACTACTTCAAAGGTGGCAGTTCCTGCTACTGGTTTCCATCCGGTAAGATCTTTTCCATTAAATAAATCAGTCCAGCCATCCTCTGTCTTTTGCTCCGCAGCACAACTGAGAAGTGTTAAAAATGTGAGTAGGATCGCGAGTATGTTTCGGCTGTATTTCATAAAGTTCAGGTAGTATTATTGCCCATAAAATTCAAGATTTAGGTGCATTGCACCAAAGAGATTTATTTTAAGTTACGCAATCGTTTGCGAGTTTGTACTTGAATAATTGATGAATCATGAAGCAGGAGGGAAGAGCGGAAAAGAATCCGTTGATCTTTATTACTTTTGCGTATGCTTGATTTTAACCTCAAAGGAAAAGTCTTTATCACCTGCAAAGACCGCTCTGTTGCTTACCTGGAAAAAGAAGTTCGTGAATTAGGATTCATTCCTGACGCTGTCACCCGTACTGGAGTAGAACTACAAGCTACCCTGGAGGAATGCATGGATCTTAACCTCCATCTGCGGACGGCTTCCCAAGTACTTTATGAGATCAAGTCTTTCTACCTTCAAAATGCCGATGACATCTATCGCAAATTCAAGGCTATTTCTTGGGAGGACTACCTCGATGTAGATGGCTATTTCTCAGTTGGTGCTGTGGCAGATAATGAAAGTGTAACTACGCCGCTTATTGTCAATGTCAAGGTCAAAGATGCCATTGTCGACCGATTCCGAGAGTTGAAAGGAAGAAGACCTGATTCAGGCTCGGACTTCAATGGCTTGGTTTTTCAAGTATACTGGAAAGAGACGCAAGCCTCTGTCTATATTAACACTACTGGCGAAACGCTCGGCAAGCATGGCTACCGCAAGATCCCGGGAAAAGCTCCAATGATGGAAGCTTTAGCAGCAGCTACGATTTATGCGACAGAATGGAATACCAGAGTGCCTTTCATCAATCCTATGTGCGGATCGGGTACTTTGGCCATTGAGGCTGCTTTGATGGCCACCAACCGTTATCCAGGCTTGTATCGAGATCATTATTCTTTTCAGCATTTGCTCGGCTATGATGAGCAGGCTTTTTTGGCGAAAAAGAAAAAGTTGGAAGATAAGATTCGAGAGATTCCGGAGTTGGTAATCATCGCCTCCGATATTTCTCTTCAGGCTATTGCTTTTGCTAAAGAGAATGCAATCACCGCAGGAGTGGATCACATGATTGATTTTCAAGTGTGTGATTTTGCAGAAACAGAGATTCCTGAGCGACCTAGGGGCGTGATTATGTTCAATCCGGAATATGGAGAGCGATTAGGTGAAAACGAGGAGCTCGAACTGACCTATAAACGTATGGGAGACTATATGAAGCAGAAGTGTGCGGGTTACCGAGGTTATATTTTTACCGGAAATATGGAGTTGGCCAAAAAGATAGGCCTAAAAGCCAGCCGAAGAATCGAGTTTTGGAACGGTACAATTGACTGCCGACTGCTTCGATACGATATGTACGAAGGAAAAAAGGAGGAGTAAAGTCTGAAGTCAGAAGTCTAAAAATTTCATACTTCTGACTTCTGACTTCATACTTATTATTGGTGTTCGTCCCGTAATAAATCATTTACAGATTTTACCGGATTGAAGGTAATCAGCGGAACTTCTGCGAAGATGGTATTCCAGCCTGACATTGCTCCATTCCAAAGACCTGGGAGTTCCAAAGCTTTTAATTCTCGCCCACTTTTTGATTTCTCTGTGATAAAGCCAGTTTTCATATCACGGTATTCCAATAAGTCAAAAGATTCACCTTTGTAATTCTTGGTTCCGCAAAGCAGATCAACTGGATT
>JBDNIP010000029.1:0-10389 GCA_041688245.1 Algoriphagus sp. | reverse complement strand
CTGAGCTCAAATCACTTTACCCCAGTGGAGACACAGCAATCGTAGGTGATTTTGCGAGAAAAATGGAAACCATCGAAGAAGCTGAGTTCTTAATTGGGCTGGAATCGTTTTTTGGAGGTAAAGAGAAATTAAAATCTGTCAAATCAATCACTTGGGATTTAAGTCAATCCAGCCCGTTTTGTTGGCGAGGATCTTTAGAAAAAGTGAATTTAAAGGTTATCGTTCACTTTACAGCCAAGAAGGATTTTCTGTGGAAAAAACTTTTGCTTATTGCTTCTTCAGATCATTTGGCAGAATTAGTGGATGAAAAAGAAAGTATTTCCGAGCGGCTTGCAATGAAAAATTACGATTCTGAAATAGCATTTTTTGAAATCAACGGACTTCAATACATTCCAGCTGAAATGCGGGAAGGCTTTGGAGAAGTTGCTCTGGCAAAGGCCAATAAGATCCCCAAATTACTAATAGAATCAGATCTAAAAGGAATTCTACACAATCACTCCACCTACAGCGATGGTAAACATAGCCTTCGGCAAATGGCTGTTTATTGTAAAGAATTGGGATTCGAATATTTAGGGATTTCTGATCACAGCCGAACTGCCTTCTATGCAGGAGGCCTGGAGATTGAAAAGGTATTAAAGCAACACTCAGAAATTGATGAGTTAAACCTCGAACTAGGGCCCTTTAGAATTTTCAAAGGGATCGAAAGCGACATTTTAACCGATGGAAAACTGGATTATCCGGATGAGATCTTAGAAAAATTTGATTTTATAGTCGCCTCAATTCATTCGGTATTGAACATGGACATTGGGAAAGCAACCCGCCGTCTGATTACAGCTATCGAGAATCCTAATACCACTATTCTTGGACACCCGACAGGCAGACTCCTACTCCGAAGAGCAGGATATCCGATTGATCATAAAGCGATCATCGATTCCTGCGCTGTAAATGACGTAGTAATTGAAATCAATGCTAATCCATGGAGATTAGATCTGGATTGGCGATGGATCCACTACGCTATGGATCAGGGTGTCAAATTATCAATCAATCCAGATGCTCATGAAATGGACGGATACAAGGATATGAAATATGGCGTATTAATCGGTAGAAAAGGTGGATTAACTAAAGCAATGACTTTAAACACACGCTCAGGAAATGAAATAGCAGCCTATTTCTCCGAACGAAAATCTCAAATTTAAGTGTTTCAAGTAATCAAGAAGCAAATTTTATCACATTCGATCACAAAACAATAAGACCCATGAAATGGACTGATTATCCAGAAAAAGTGTTGTTCCAACGTTCATTTCTATTCGGTATCACCGGAATAATTCTAGGCATACTTTCTATTCTCAATACAAATTTACTTCATTATCAAGCTCCAATGGGGCCACTAAATGGAGCGAGTTTACTGCTGCAATTGGTGGGTCTCAGCTTAGCCGTCTTAGTACTCAGAAAAAGAAAAATTACCAAGGATGAGAAAGAAAAAGCTCAAAAAATGGTTTTGGTATTAGGCGTGGCACTACTTTTTTTCGTGCTATCGCTTTAAAATAGGTGGTAGAATTTACAGCGTATTGTACCAATTCATTTTATAAAATTTTCAAAACCCGGGTCAAATAGATTTATTTCCATTGATGCGGATTTTTTTAATCCTAAACGAAAAAGCCCAAATCCATAAGATTCGGGCTTTCTTTTGAAATATATTTTACTTTAAATTATTCAGCTTTTTCTTTTTTCTTCACTACAATATTGAGCTCAGATCCTTCACCAGGATAATCGGCTTGAATTACATCACCTTCAGAAAGATCTCCTTTTAGAATCTCTTCAGCAACAGCATCTTCCAAGTATTTCTGAATAGCTCTATTTAGTGGTCTCGCACCATATTGTTGATCATATCCTTTTTCAGCTAAGAATTCTTTTGCTGGGTCGGTCAGTTCAATTTTATAACCAAGGTCAGTAATTCTTGCAAACAGCTTTCCTAGACTGATATCGATAATCTTGAATATGTGCTCTCTAGTTAAAGAATTGAACACAACAACATCGTCTAATCTATTCAAGAATTCGGGGCTGAACGCTTTTTTCAATGCTGATTGGATGGTAGACTTGATCACGTCATCCATATTATCGGATTTAGCTTTGCTGGCAAATCCAATCCCTGCTCCAAAATCTTTCAAGTCTCTGACCCCAATATTCGAAGTCATGATGATAATTGTATTTCTAAAGTCTACTTTTCTACCTAGACCATCAGTCAGTACCCCATCATCAAGAACTTGAAGTAGTATGTTGAATACATCTGGATGAGCTTTTTCAATCTCATCGAGAAGTATAACTGAGTAAGGCTTTCTTCTTACTTTTTCTGTCAATTGACCGCCTTCCTCGTAACCTACATAGCCTGGAGGCGCTCCCACCAGTCTGGAAACGGAGAACTTCTCCATGTATTCAGACATATCAATTCGAATCAGAGAATCCTCTTTATCAAATAAATAATTGGCTAGCATTTTTGCCAATTCGGTTTTACCAACTCCAGTTGGCCCGAGAAAGATAAAAGATCCAATTGGTTTTTTGGGGTCTTTCAAGCCAACTCTGGTTCGCTGAATTGCTTTTGTAAGCTTCTTAATTGCCTCTTCTTGACCAATTACTTTCCCAGCTAGGTCATCATTCATACTCAAAAGTTTAGCACCTTCTTTTTGAGCGATTCGCTTTACTGGAATGCCAGTCATCATTGCTACCACCTCGGCAACATTATCTTCTTCTACTGTAAATCGCTTTGACTTACTTTCTTCTTCCCACTTATTTTTGGCAGTTTCAAGTTGCTCAAGCAGTTTCTTTTCTTTATCCCTCAACTGAGCAGCTTCTTCATACTTCTGAGATTTGACTACTCGATTTTTTTCAACCTTAATATTTTCAACCTCAGCCTCCAATGTCAAAATCTCATCGGGTACATGGATGTTATTAATGTGAACTCGTGCGCCAGATTCATCAAGAATATCGATTGCTTTATCTGGGAGGAATCTATCTGAAATATATCGATCAGACAATTTAACGCATGCTTCAATTGCTGCCTCAGTATAAATTACGTTGTGATGGTCTTCATATTTATCTTTGATATTATGAAGAATTTGCACCGTCTCATCGGGGGTAGTAGCATCCACCATGACCATTTGGAATCTTCTGGCGAGTGCGCCATCCTTTTCGATGTACTGTCGGTACTCATCAAGTGTAGTTGCTCCAATACACTGAATTTCACCTCTGGATAGTGCTGGCTTAAACATATTGGATGCGTCCAAAGACCCTGAAGCACCACCTGCACCAACTATTGTATGTAACTCATCAATAAATAGGATGACACTTGGAGATTTTTCAAGTTCATTCATTACGGCTTTCATTCGCTCTTCAAATTGACCACGGTATTTTGTACCGGCAACCAAAGATGCCAAATCAAGAGTAACTACCCGTTTGTTGAAAAGTACCCGAGAGACCTTTTTCTGAACGATTCGAAGCGCAAGACCTTCTGCAATTGCTGTCTTACCTACTCCAGGTTCTCCAATTAAAATAGGATTATTTTTCTTCCTTCTAGATAGGATTTGTGCGACACGTTCAATTTCTTTTTCACGACCAATAATCGGATCAAGCGTGTCGTCCGCAGCCATCTTAGTTAAATCTCTTCCAAAATTATCCAAAACCGGAGTTCTTGACTTTTCAGCTCCAGGCTTTTGACTACCTGAGCTTCCACTGCCCGAACCGAACAATTTGGATCCATCTTCATCTCCATCTTCAGCCTCAGCTTTAGATCTTGGAGCACTCGAATCACCTGACATTTCTAACATTTCTTTGACTGAATCGTAGTTGATTTCAAATTTATTTAAAATCTGAGTAGCAATGTTATCTTCATCTCTCAACACGGACAGTAATAAATGTTCTGTTCCAATCAGCTGACTTTTAAAGATTTTTGCTTCCAAGTAAGTGATTTTAAGCACTTTTTCCGACTGACGAGTCAGTGGAATATTGGCCATATTTTTCACATTTTGATTTGCAGTGCCTTTTACCGCACGTTCGATGGCGCTTCTTAGATCATCCATCGGCACACCAAGTTTCTTAAGTATGGAAACAGCCACTCCTTCACCTTCACGAATCATCCCTAATAAAAGATGTTCTGTGCCAATATAATCATGTCCCAGACGAAGAGCTTCTTCGCGGCTGAGAGAAATCACCTCTTTGACTCTATTCGAAAATTTTGCTTCCATTTACTTTCTATCTGAATGTTTAATTTTTCTATCCGTATGTTACTTAATTTGTTTTAAAAACACAATCCTTTTGAAGAATGTTCAGTCTTTTTTTGCAGAGTTAATTAAAATGCTTGTTGAAGCAAGTCCTTCGCAAAACAACAAATCCATAACGCTGAGGTTGGGATCAAAGTCTGCGCCAAAGAGTTGAAAATAAGGCTTACTTTGATAGAAATCTTGAGTCAAAAAGCTCTTTGAGGGGCTGATACGGTGTCTTATGTCGCAAATTTCAGATGCATAGTGCTCCTCATTCAACATGCCCATCTTGACAGGTAAGCCTAGAAGCTTGAGACAGATTGTCATGATTTCCCAGTTCAAATCCCATAGAAATTCATATTTTTTTTTATAGATAGATTCAAAATAGGGAAAATAAAATTCGTAAAAAGGAGCTTTTCCGTAAGCACTTTGGATTCCACGCAAGTGGACTTTCTCCCAATTCTGCTCATAATCAATTTGAATAGCTGATTGGCTAATCTTAGGCCTTCCTCCGACGATTGGAACACTAAGTGTTTCCACTTTATTAGCTAACCGAATTTGGCAGCGATTGAAAAAAGACTGCCTTTGATAGCGAGCTGAGGGCAAAAACAATAGGTGATCAAAATCGAGAATGGCAGTAAAAAATTCTAGACTGGGGAAATAATGAAGGTCCGCGAGTACTGTTTTCATACTATTCAATGTCTGCTAATATCCCAAGGCCTTGTCTTAAGATTTCGATTTCATGACCAGTACAATCCAAAATAGTGGAAGCAACATTTTGTCCATAGCCTCCATCGATCACTACATCCACAAGATTCTCATATTTTTCAAAGATCAATTCCGGATCGGTGCTGTATTCCACTACCTCATCTTCATCATTAATCGAGGTAGTCAAGATTGGATTGCCAAGTTCCTTGACCAGAAGAAGCGGGATACTATGATTTGGAATACGAATACCGATGGTTTTCTTCTTGCTATGTAATATTTTGGGAACTTGATTACTCGCATCAAGAATAAAAGTAAACGGACCGGGGAAAGCCTTCTTCATTAGTTTAAAGACTGGCTTGGTAATGATTCGGGTAAACTCAGCAATATTACTCAAATCGGCGCAGATCATAGAGAAATTATGTTTTTTAGGGTTGATCCCCTTTATTCTACAGATCCGATCGATAGCTTTTTGACTTGTGATATCGCAACCCATTCCATACACTGTATCGGTAGGATAGATCACCACTCCTCCATCTCGCAGCACATCCACGATCTGACCGATCCGACGCGCATCGGGGTTCTCCTCGTACATTCTGATAAATTCAGCTGGCATTGATTTAGTTGTTTAATAGATAATTAAGCATTTTTTTTTGACATTCCTCCCAATTCCGTTCCAAATACTCAACTATGGGAAGATCCGCAGGTGCCCATTCCAACTGTTGAAGTTCAAATCTAGCCAACCATACAATTTGACTATGTTCCAATAGATTTATCTTACCCGATTTCTTTGTCGCCAAAAAAGGAATCAATCGAATCAGTTTTTCGTCAGAATAGGCGTAATCAAAATCTCCAAGACGATCAAAAACATCAATACTAATTCCCAATTCTTCTTGGATCTCGCGGGCCAAGCAATTCTTTTCTGATTCTCCAACCTCCATTTTCCCTCCGGGAAACTCCCAAAGTAATGGCAAATCCATTTGCTGGGATCGCCTAGCTGCAAGGACTTTACCTTCTTGAAAAAGGAGGGCACAAGTGACTAAAACAGGATTTTTTTGTGGCATGAATTTCATTACTTCAAAGAAAAGCATTCTTGACTCTTCTATATAAATCTTATACAGGATTTTTTGAAAAACCTATCAAGAACATGAGGGTTAGGAACAAGTAGATCAGATTTTGCTGCACGAGCCATTCCAAATGCATGTAAAAAAAATCCAACCAAGGTCATCATACCGATTTCCGCCATTAATCCTTATTTTTGAATTAATATGCTTGATGACAAAAAGAAAAATATCTATTTGATACTCATTATCTCGGTCTCGGTAGTAGCGATTTCGATGAGTTTCTACTTCTACCAAGTTTTTTTCAGCCCAAATATTTTGACTGAGACAAATCAGAAGTACATATTAAAAATATCCAATGATGCAGTTTTTAAAACAGTCGCAGATCAACTTTATGAGGACAGAGTAATTACAGAAATGGTAAGCTTCAGCTTTGTAGCAAAAGTCCTAGGCTACCAAGAAGGAGTCAAGCCGGGACTCTACATTCTTGAGCCTAAAATGACAAATCTGCAACTAATCAAAAAACTCAGATCTGGAAACCAATCACCTATCAAAGTCACCTTCAATAACGTCCGGACCAAAGAAGATCTTGCCGAGAAAATAACTGCCAATCTAGAAGTCAGTGAAGAACAATTCCTTGCCCTTCTTCAGGATTCAGTTTATATCCGAAAATTTGGTTTCAACGAAGAAACAGTGATGAGTATTTTTGTTCCTAATACTTACGAATTTTGGTGGAGTACGAGTCCAGAGGCACTTTTTGATAGAATGTATAAAGAGTACCAGTCTTTTTGGACTCAAGATAGAAAGCAAAAGGCTCAAACCATGGGTCTAACTCAAAAAGAAGTGAGCGCCTTAGCCTCCATCGTGCAGGCTGAAAGCCAAAAGACAGACGAGCGACCTGCCATAGCGGGAGTTTATCTCAATAGAATGAGAATTGGGATGCCGCTACAGGCAGACCCCACTTTAGTTTTCGCAACAGGTGATTTTACCCTGAAACGAATATTGAACATTCATAAGGCGATCGATAGTCCTTACAATACCTATAAGTATGCTGGACTTCCTCCGGGACCCATCAACCTCCCAGACATCAATTCATTAGATGCCGTTCTAAACGCCCAGACACATGACTACCTATACTTTTGTGCAAAAGAGGACTTTTCCGGATATCATTCATTTGCCACTAACCTAGCACAGCACAATGCAAACGCTAGAAAATATCAGAGCGCTTTGAACGATGCAAAAATCTATTGAGCATGTTTCAAGCTGAAACCCAAATCCGCGTACGCTATGCAGAAACCGACCAAATGGGCTATGTCTACTATGGAAATTACGCAATGTATTTCGAGGTAGCCAGGGTGGAAGCAATGCGAAGTTCCGGGTTTTCATACAAGGCAATGGAAGATGGAGGTGTCATCATGCCAGTTCTAGAAAGTAATATACGCTATCTGAAGCCAGGTAAATACGATGAACTATTAACTATCAAGACTCGAATCCCAGCGTTCCCCGGCGTTCGGATACGATTTGAGTATGAGGTTTTCAATGAGGAAAATGAACTGATCACCGAGGCTTGGACTACACTCACTTTCCTTAAAAAAGACAGCCATCAGCCGACTAGACCTCCTCAGAATTTATTAAATTTAATGAAACAGTATTTTTAAAAAGTCACATTGCTCAAACGAAAAATCCAACGTGTTCAAATCAAGGCACTCTGGCAAGCCCAGCGCTTGAAAAAAATTCATCTTGGCGATCCCTCAAAAAATCTCTACGACTTAGGAAGAATTTTTATTCTACAATGGCGAAAAGATGACATCAGTGAACGTGCAGGATCGATGGCTTTTAGTTTCACAATTGCACTTTTCCCTCTTTTGATTTTCTTACTTAACCTGATCCCCTACCTACAAATTTTTTTTCCTTACATCACTACCAAGAATATACTGAGTTTTGTCTCTGAAATCCTACCCGGCGAAATCTACGCTCAGACAGAAGGTACAATCATGGATATTGTCTCCAAACCACGACAAAGTTTGCTTTCTTTTGGATTTTTCTTTGCCCTATTTGCCTCAACCCAAGGTGCAATATCCATGATGAATTCATTCAACTCAGTCTATCAGACAAAAGAAAATAGAAGCTTTATGTGGAGTAGAGGCATAGCTGTAAGCATCGTAATTGTTTTGGCCTTGACAGTTTTTTCTGCCAGTACGGTTATGATTATTGGAAATATTTTCATCAGCAGATTGGATCATATGCAGCTCTTTAATTCAGGATTTATGTTTTTCCTGTTTTCAGGCTTGAAGTTTCTGGTCCTTTTGCTGATGTTTTACATCGCTACTGCTTATATCTTTCGCTTTGCACCAGCAGTCCATGATAAATGGCGATTTTTCTCCTTAGGGGCGAGACTTGCAGGAGTCTTGATCACACTTAGTTTTTATGGCTTTACCTTTTACCTAAACAACTTTGCTAGCTACAACAAGCTCTATGGATCAATAGGAACCCTGATCGCTTTAATGCTTTGGCTCTATATCACATCTACGATTATATTAGGTGGATTTGAAATCAATGTAAGTTTAGATCTGATTGAGGAGGAAAAAAGAGAAAAAGAAAACAAATTGAACCTTACTGCGTCAGAAAAAGAGGATTAAATAAACAATGTGAGTAGGCGTTTTTCAATAAGGAAATAGCAAAAATCGTCGACTCATTAAACCCATCAGAACATTTATTTCCAAAAATTTCACTGCTTGAAAATAAAATACCCAAAATTCAGCTACTCCTTTGGAACACTTTTTCCCGTACTTTTCTATCATTAAAAGTTTTATTTATTTCAACTCTAACTGCTGAATCTGGCGATCATTAGGCCCACGAATTCCTTCAAAAAGAAGAATCATTTCCTGAAGTTTTTTCGGTTTGGATTGTGCCAGATTTTTTGTTTGACTGATATCTTCCTTCAAATTGTAAAGTTGGTATTCAGCGCTATTACCTAATTCTATATTTACGTTTTTCTCAAGCTCAGGACCTTGATATGGTGGAATCATTATCCAGTCACCTGCACGTAAGGCGGTCCTAGAAGTAGCCTCCATTACAAATGAATCACGCCCTTTTTGGCTTTTTCCCATAAAAGCATCCAATAAATTCTCGCTGTCTGAAGTGCTTTTTTCACTTCCTGTCAAAGCAGCTAAAGAAGACAATAAGTCAATTTGAGTAACCATAGCATCCGAAACTCCTGGCTTGATTGTCCCTTTCCAATACGTCACGAAAGGCACTCGCGTACCAGCCTCAAAAAGCGAATATTTCCCACCTTTCAAAGGGCCTGCAGGCGTGTGATTACCTATTTTTTCTACAGCATCATCATAGTAACCATCATTGAGTACAGGACCATTGTCACTTGAAAACATGATCATTGTATTCTCTAAAAGTCCTTGTTCTTCGAGTGTTTTTATAAACTCTCCGATTACCCAGTCCGCTTCCAATATTACATCACCTCTAGGCCCCATTACAGACTTACCCTCAAATCTTGGATGAGGTGTTCTCGGTACGTGAGGCTGCTGCAGGGCATAAAATAAAAAGAATGGCTCATCGGATTTTGCACGCTCACCCACATAGGATTTTGCCTGATCCAAGAAATGATCAGCCATATCCACGTCACTCCACTTGGCCTGCTCTCCGCCTTTCATAAAGCCAATTCTCGGGATTCCGTTGACGATACTGTTATTATGGCCATGGTGCCATTTCATGGTCAACAGTTCTGGATTAGAAATAGCTGTCGGCTCTCCCTCAAAATTAGTATCATAATCGACTTGAATCGGATCATTGGGGTCTAAATTGACCACTTTCCCATCCTGAATATAGACCGTAGGCACTCGGTCTTGTGTCGCAGCCAAAATATGAGAATAATCAAAACCCACCTGATTGGGTCCTGGCGAAATCTCTTCATTCCAGTCAGCATCGCCAGCACCTAAGCCCATGTGCCACTTTCCAATTACCGCGGTATGGTAACCTTGTTCTTTTAATATTTTTGGTAAAGTGAGTTGATTAGTATCGATCAATAGTGGAGCTGTACCCGGAAGAATTTTTGCTTCCGAATTCCTCCACGGATAAGTCCCTGTCAATAATGCATAGCGACTCGGGGAGCAAGTGGCTGAGGAAGCGTAACCGTTGGTAAATCGCAATCCTCCATTGGCGAGCATGTCCATATTAGGAGTCTGAAGGGTCCCCGCACCATAGGCACTGACATCTCCATACCCGAGATCATCCAGGTAGATAAAGATAATATTTGGACGACTTGGTTGGTCCAAAACTACCTCCTTGGATTCCTGTTGGCAAGCCTGAAACAGGCTGATTCCAAGAACTCCAATGAAAGTCAATAGGCTTGATTT